>NZ_JBNHHB010000010.1:0-117006 GCF_059091905.1 Arthrobacter sp. Dra40 | reverse complement strand
CCGCCGCGCACCTGCGCGCCCAGGACGGCGAGACCCGGTCCAGGGGCCAGTTGCGGGCGGATGTGTTTACGGACCTGCTCGTGCACGCGGGGATGGACACTGGCCCGGCGGCCGGGATCCACGCCGAACCGGCGGTCACCGTCCCGGTCCTGTCTCTGCTGGGGCTGGGCGAGGAACCGGCGACGCTGGACGGGTTCGGTCCGATCCCGGCGGACGCTGCCCGGCAGTTGTGTGCGGATGCGACGTCGTTTTACCGGATCCTGACGCATCCGGAGACCGGGGCCAGGCTCTCCTACGGCAGGACCCGGTACCGGCCGCCGGCGGATCTGGCCCGGACGGTGCGGAAACGGGACGAGGTGTGTCCGTTTGCCGGCTGCCGCAAACACGGCACGGCCTGCCAGATCGACCACACCCAGGCGTTCCGCGCCGACGGCGCCAAGGGTGAAACGGATGCCGGGAACCTGGGCCCGCCGTGCGAGACCCACCACGGGCTGAAAACCCGTGCCGGCTGGAAGATGACACAGCCCTCACCCGGGGTGTTCGAAGTGACCACCCCGGCCGGCCGGACCTACACCGACCGGCCCGGCGAAGACGTCGACGCGCCCGGCCAACCGGCCTACCCGCCCGCCGTCGCCGCCGCCCTCCCGGAAGAGCACAGACAACGAATCGAACCGCTCACTGTGGAGCCGCGGAGTGGTACTGGCGCCACCGGTGGACAGCCCGACGACGACGATTGGCTGCCGGCCTGGCACCCCGCCCGTAAAAACCGTGCAACGGGCGGCCAGCCGGAAGAATCGCCGCCCTAACGGAACCAACAGCAGGACCCGCCACCCTTTTGAGGTCAAACGCCCTGATGGTTCCGGCAGTCGCGGTGAGGCCCAGCTGGGTCGTTGCCATGAATCCGCATGTGTGCGGCGAATGCGCAACACCCAGCCGAAATAGCGGCAGTGCCCCTCAAGGCACCACTGCATAGAGGGGTAGCAGAGAAGTCAGGCTAGTTGGCCAGACCTTCTTATTGTTGTGACGGCAAGCATGCCAACACGCCGCCGGTGCGTCCTACATTGAAGTTCGCAATCCGTTCAGAGGAGTCGCCGTGGTCCTGCGGGTTCGTCCACGGGGTGTTTCCGCCGAGCGAACTCAGCGCAGTAACAAGTTCCTCCTGGTCACCTTCTTCAAAAATAAGAGTTCCGTCTGCGGCCGCCCCATACAGGGTCGCTCCCGCCAAGCAGTCAGCCTGCAGCTCATAGGCCTGAGATCGGAGGCTGGGGTCGAGCCGGTTCGCAATTGCATGGCTCCATTCGTGAGCGATGACCAAGTAAGGCCAAGCGTCTCCGAACACGAATCCGCGCTCCATGAGCGAAGCGTCCCATGCCACGTAATCCTCTGGAACGCAGTAGAAGGCGTTTTCCGGCGGAAGCGGCTTTCCCCCGCATATGGGTGCGTTGCTGGGGTCTCTGCCATCGTATAGTCCCACGACCGTAGGCGGCGTGTAGGTCCCGGTAAACAATTCACTCCAATGCGTGCGCCAGAACTGATCCGTGATCGCCTGGGCTGCTTGAATATCGGCCAGCTCGTCCGATGTGATGGCGTTCGTGTCGTTCCCGGCCTGGCCCGCAGCAGAAGTATCATTTCCTGATACTTCCCCGGGCGGGGTTTGCCCGTATCGCGAATAATCGCCGAGTGACTGCTCACCGGGCCCGCCCTCGGCGCCGCCCTGGTTGACGGGCGGAGAGCCGGCATCGCCGAAACCTCCGCAACCTAAGGCCAGGGCCAATGCCAGCACCAGACGTGCAAGCACGCCCCATCTGTTTTTGGTTTCACCAGTCATGACTTTCCTTGACTTTGCAACTGATTTTTCTGATCGCTATGGAATTCCGACCGGGGTATCAGTTACGGGTGAAGGGCGCAAGGGGCTGGAGGAGGACAACCGATTCAGCGAGGTTGATGAAACCCTTCACCGAGCCGAGAGGGGGTAAGGGCCCCGTGACGGGGCCCTTAACGACGGGGCCCTGACAGGGAGGTGGTCGTCTTCAACGACGGGTCAGAGGCGATGGGAGAGGGGGCACGTTTGTCGACTCGACCCGATATCTGCACCTTGCCGACTCGTCCGCCTACCAGGGGTTAGAGCGGGAACTTGCCCGTTGAACGGTCCCACACGTTCGTGGCAGCAACGGTCAGCAGGGCCGAGCCGAGCATGTGCAGCAGCACGAGGCCGATGGGCAGGCCGGTGAAATGCTGCAGGTAGCCAATGCCGCCCTGGAAAACAATCACCGCGGCCAGCCACCACAGGCCGGTGCGCAGCTGCCGAGAGGTTGCGTGGCGGTAAGCGAGTACCAGCGACAGGACGGTAACGGCGACCAGAAGGTAGACCGGCACCACGTGGATCCGTGTCACCAGATCAGCGTTGAAGTCATGGCGGGGGGCGCTGGCGTCACCGGCGTGGGGTCCGGTGCCCGTCACGATGGTGCCCAACACGATGGAGGCCGCAGAGGCAGCGGCGATGGTCCATCCCAGCGTTCGTTGGATGCTCGGCACCGGAGCGACGGCTACTGCAGTGCCACCCCGCAAATACATTCCCGTCCGGTTGACCAGCAGTGTTGCAACCGCCACTAGCGAGGCCGAGGCCAGGAAGTGCAGGCTGACCACCCAGGGGTTCAAGCCGGTCCAGACGGTGATGCCGCCGATCAGGGCCTGCACAGGGATGACGCAGAGCAGCCCGACGGCGAGGCCGAACAGGGTGCGGTGCGACCGGCGCATGCGCCACAGGGAGACCAGCATGGCGACGGCGATGATGGCCAAGATGAAGGTCAGAGTGCGGTTGCCGAATTCAATCAGGCCGTGGATGCCCATTTCCGGCGTCGGCGTCATGGAGCCGGGCACGCAGTTGGGCCACTGGGAACAGCCCAGACCAGATTTCGTCAGCCGCACGGCACCGCCGGTGATGATGATGCCGATCTGCGATACCAGCGATGCAATGGCCAAGCCGTGGACGGTGCGGTTGACGGAGGTCGGCAGCCGGTCCAGGAGGTCGTGGGACTTGGGGGTGGCGGTGGTCATTGACTTAGCTCCATTTGAACCAGCGGATGGCGGCAAGGCTGGCCACTACGGTCCAGACCAGCAGCACGATTGATGCGGTGAGATTGAACTGAGCGTCGATCAGGGCGCTGCGGAGCGCGTCACCCAGGGCGGTCGAAGGCAAAAGGTGGGCGGCGGGCTCGAAAACGTCGGGCCAACTGGACACCGGGAAGAGGATACCGCCGGCGGCGGCCAGCAGCACCCAGAGCAGATTGGTGATGGCCAGCGTGGCCTCCGGCCGGACGGTGCCGGCGATCAGCAGGCCCAGCGACGTGAAGGCCGCGGCACCCAGCACCAGCTGCGCAGCCGCCGGCAGCAGGCCGCCGAATGCGGGCTGCCAGCCGAGGAACAACAGCGCGGTACCGCCCACCACCACCACTTGGATGACCATGATGGCCAGCACCGCAATGATCTTTCCGAGGATCAGCCCGCTCTGCCCCAGCGGAGTGGTGGACAGGAACCGCAAGACTCCATAACGGCGGTCAAAGCCGGTGGCAATCCCTTGGCCGGTCAGCGCGGTGGACACCGTGCACAGCGCCAGCACGCCCGGGGCCGCCATGGCAATCCGGTCGTCCGTGTAGGTGTCAAGCAGCGGCGTGACAGTGAGCCCGATGAGCGCCAGCAGCGGCAGGATGATGGCAATCAACAGCTGTTCGCCGTTGCGCAGCATGCCCATCGTCTCGTAGCGGCCCTGAAGGGCGATCCGGCGAATCAGGGCGGCGGGTGCGCTCATCGCAGATCCTTCCCGGAGATATCGAGGAAGACATCCTCGAGCGAGCGAGGCGCCATATGGATGGACGCCGGCATGACATTGTGGGCCGCCCATTGCGCGGCCAACGCGGCCAGCACCGCAGGCGTTAGTTGCCCGGCCACTGTGTAGCGCCCGGGAACATTTTCGACGGCGGTGAACGGCTCGGGCAGGTCGAGGGACAGACCCGGGGGAGCGTCGAAAGTGAGCAAACGTTCGACGCCGGCGCTTTCGTCCGTGGCTGCGGTCAGTTCCGCGACGGTACCGTGCACGACTGTCCGGCCGGCGTCGATGATGAAGACGTAGTCAGCCAGCCGCTGGGCATCGTCCATGAGGTGCGTGGTGAGGATGATGCCCAGTCCTTCGGCGCGCAGTTCCTGGATCAGGTCGAACACGACTGCCCGGGACTGTGGATCCAGCCCGGCGCTCGGCTCGTCTAAGAAGAGGACTTCCGGATCGCCCACCAACGCGGCCGCCAGGGCTACTCGTTGCTTCTCGCCACCGGAAAGCCGGCGAATGGGTGTGTTGGCGAAGCCCTGAATGCCGAGCCGTTCCGCGAGCTCGTCCACACTGCGCGGATTCTGGTACATCCCGGCGACGTGCTGCAGCAGCGCCAGCGGCCGGATGGCCTGCGGGAGTCCGCCTTCTTGGAGCATGACTCCCACGCGGCTCCGGAGCTCTGCTCCCGCCTGGTATGGATTTTGGCCGAGGAGTCGGACGGTCCCGCCGTTGGGAGCCATCAGGCCCTGAGCGCAGGCTAAGGTGGTGGTTTTGCCGGCACCGTTGGGTCCGAGAAGTGCGGTAACCTGCCCGGGGTAGGCGCGTAGATGGACCCCGTCAATGACGCGGACCATCTTGTTATCCAGAGCTTCGACCGGCCCCAGATCTTTCACGAGTCCCTGGATGTCGAGGCAGGGTTCGGAGGTAGGCACCCGAACATTCTACGGGACGTAGAGGTAGCCATGCTAAGGACTGCCTTACTGGTGGGTCGGAACAGAATACGTCATGATTGTGTTGTGTATTCCATGACCAGTAGTGCTTCTTCGCGTGCCCAGGCGCCCGAGTCCGAGGAGCGGACCCGGGACCGGGTTTTGAATGCCGTTTTGGAACACGGACCCGTCAGCGCAGCTGGCCTCGGCAGGATCCTCGGATTCACGCCGGCGGCCGTTCGGCGGCACCTGGACGCCCTGTCCCGAAAGGGTTTGATCGAGGTCAAGCTCACCGCGAATTCCGCCACGGGCGCTGGACGTCCGGCCCGAAAGTACGTGCTCAGCAGGCAGGGTCAGACCCGGCTGGGCGATGACTACCTGGATATTGCCCGAACGGCTTTGGCAGCGCTGAGCCAGGCTGCCGGCAGCGAAGCGGTCGCAGAGTTTGCCCGGAACCGGTACCGGGACATGGAGGAACGCTACCGCCCGATCGTGGAGGCAGCGGGGCCGGAAATCGAAGAGCGGGCCAAGGCGCTGGCCGAAGCGCTGAGCGCCGACGGCTTTGTTGGATCCACCACGGTGGTTGGATCCAAGGCCCCGCACAGCACGATGCTGGCAGTCCAGCTATGCCAAGGGCACTGCCCGGTGCAACAGCTCGCGGCAGACTTCCCAGAATTCTGCGACAGCGAAACTGAAGTATTTTCCCGGCTGCTAGGGGTGGATGTCAGGCGACTATCCACACTGGCCGGCGGGGGACATGTTTGTACGACCCACATCCCGGTGGGTCGAACAAGGTCTGCGGTTCGACCCGTCGAACCGGCGACAGGAACCAGACGAGTATCCATCAATCTGCAAGAGAGGCCGTGATGACGGACCAAGTGGATCAGAGTATGAGGAACGCGGTCGGGACGACCGATGTACCCGACACCACCATTTCCGAAATCTTGGAAAAGAACCCCGAGCTTAATGGCATCGGAACCTACGAGTACGGCTGGTCCGACGCCGACACCGCCGGGGCCAATGCACGCCGCGGCCTGAGTGAAGAAGTCGTCCGCGACATCTCCGCCAAAAAGAGCGAGCCCCAGTGGATGCTGGATCTGCGCCTAAAGGGCCTGAAGTACTTTGACCGCAAGCCGATGCCCACCTGGGGCGCCGACCTGTCCGGCATCGACTTCGACAACATCAAGTACTTTGTCCGTTCGACGGAGAAGCAGGCCGGCAGCTGGGAAGAGCTGCCCGAAGACATCCGCAACACCTATGAGCGGCTCGGCATCCCGGAGGCAGAGCGCAACCGGCTGGTGGCTGGCGTCGCCGCCCAGTACGAGTCCGAGGTTGTCTACCACCAGATCCGCGAAGACCTCGAGGCCCAGGGCGTGATCTTCCTGGACACCGACACCGGCTTGAAGGAACACCCGGAGATCTTCCAGGAGTACTTCGGATCGGTGATCCCCGTGGGCGACAACAAGTTCGCTTCGCTGAACACCGCCGTCTGGTCCGGCGGCTCGTTCGTCTACGTGCCCAAGGGCGTCCACGTGGAGATTCCGCTGCAGGCCTACTTCCGGATTAACACGGAGAACATGGGCCAGTTCGAGCGGACCCTGATCATCGCGGACGAAGACTCCTACGTGCACTACATCGAAGGCTGCACGGCGCCGATCTACACCTCGGACTCGCTGCACTCCGCCGTCGTCGAAATCATTGTGAAGAAGGGCGCCCGCGTCCGCTACACGACCATCCAGAACTGGTCCAACAACGTGTACAACCTGGTGACCAAGCGCGCCATTGCGCACGAAGGCGCCACCATGGAGTGGATCGACGGCAACATTGGTTCCAAGGTGACCATGAAGTACCCGGCCGTCTACTTGGTCGGCGAGCATGCCAAGGGTGAGACCCTGTCCATCGCCTTCGCCGGCGAGGGCCAGCATCAGGACACCGGCTCCAAGATGGTCCACATTGCCCCGAACACCTCCAGTGCCATCGTGGCCAAGTCGGTGGCCCGCGGCGGCGGCCGCTCGGCCTACCGTGGACTGGTCCAGGTCCGCGAGGGCGCGAAGAACACCAAGAACTCCGTGGTGTGCGACGCACTGCTGGTGGACACGATCTCGCGCTCGGACACCTACCCCTACATCGACGTTCGTGAAGACGATGTCACCATGGGCCACGAGGCAACCGTGTCCCGCGTCAGCGAAGAGCAGCTGTTCTACCTGATGTCCCGCGGCCTGCCCGAGGACGAGGCCATGGCCGTGATCGTGCGTGGCTTCATCGAGCCGATCGCGCGGGAACTGCCGATGGAATACGCACTTGAGCTGAACCGCTTGATCGAACTGCAGATGGAAGGGTCCGTAGGTTAATGACTGAGATCACTGAGAAGGCACGTATCGGTGCTCCGGCCATCGACGGATTTACCGAAGAGGGCGAAAACCTCTCCCCGGTCAACGCTGCGGCAGGTCCGCTGGCCGGCGCCAGCGCCAAGAGCCACAGCCACGGCGGCGGTGTCGGCATTCCGGATAGCTCCCGAGCCGGCCGACTGACCTCGTACAAAGCGGACGACTTCGGTCCGCTGACCGGCCGCGAGGAAGACTGGCGGTTCACCCCGCTCAAGCGGCTGCGCGGCCTGCAGAGCGACGCCCTGGTCGGCACCGCTCCGGCGGTCACCGTCACCGGTCCCGAAGGCACCGACCTTCCGGCCGGCGTCGTCGTTGAAACCGTCGGCCGGGACGATGCGCGCATCGGCGTTGCCGGCATTCCCGAGGACCGCGTTTCCGCCGCCGCATGGGAGGCCTTCAAGGAGGCCACTGTGGTGACCATTCCGGCCGAGGCCCAGCTGGAGACCGGCGTCGCCGTCGTGATTGAGGGCACCAGCACCGAACTGTCCGCCCAGCACCTGGTCATCGTGGCCGAAAAGTTCTCCAAGGCCGTCGTCGTGCTGGACCACAAGGGCAGCGCTACCGTTTCCCAGAACGTGGAGATCGACGTGCAGGACGGCGCGGACCTCACCGTTGTCTCGGTGCAGGAATGGGCCGATGACGCCGTACATGCCTCCTCGCAGCAGACCCGCGTGGGCCGCGACGCGAAGTTCAAGCACGTGACCGTCAGCCTCGGCGGCGACCTGGTCCGCGTGACGCCGTCCACCCGCTTCACCGGCACCGGCGGCGACGTGGAGATGTTCGGCCTCTACTTCGCCGACGCCGGACAGCACCTTGAGCACCGGCTGTTCGTGGATCACGCAGTCGCCAACTGCAAGTCCCGCGTGCTGTACAAGGGAGCCCTGCAGGGTAAGAACGCGCACACCGTCTGGGTGGGCGACGTGCTGATCCGCAAGGAAGCCGAAGGCACCGACAGCTACGAGGCCAACCGTAACCTGGTGCTGACCGACGGCGCGCGCGCCGATTCGGTGCCGAACCTCGAGATCGAAACCGGGCTGATCGAAGGTGCAGGCCACGCCAGCACCACCGGCCGCTTCGACGACGAGCACCTGTTCTACCTGATGGCACGCGGCATCCCCGAGGACGTCGCCCGCCGCCTGGTGGTGCGCGGCTTCCTCCACGAGATCATCCAGCAGATCCGGGTTCCCGCCCTGGAAGAGCGCCTCAACGCATCGCTGGAACGCGAACTCGAGGCAGGCAACCTCTGATGAGCGAGGCTCCGCGCGGCGAACTGGTGTGCAATGCCTCGGACGTACAGGTCAATCAGGCAGTGCGCATCCTGATCGATGACTATCCGGTAGCCATCGTCAGGGACTCCGAAGGCGAGCTGCATGCCATCGGGGACACCTGTTCGCACGCGGACGTCTCACTCTCCGAAGGCGACGTCGAAGGCAGCACGATCGAATGCTGGGGCCACGGTTCCCAGTTTGATCTGCGCACCGGCGAGCCGCTGAGCCTGCCGGCGTTCGAACCCGTCCCGGTGTTCGCGCTGACGCTCGACGGCGACAGCGTCTACGTGGACGTCACGAACGTCCTCAACGGGGCGCCTGCTCCGGACCTTAACTAAAAACTTCAACACGCGAACTTACGCCCGCCCTCACCGGGCGCAAAGGAGAAAGCAGACAGATGTCTACTCTTGAAATCAAGGACCTGCACGTCAGCATTAACACCGAGCAGGGCAGCAAGGAGATCCTCAAGGGCGTCTCCCTGACGATCAACACCGGCGAAATCCACGCCATCATGGGCCCGAACGGTTCCGGCAAGTCCACCTTGGCTTCCACCATCGCCGGGCACCCGCGCTACAACGTGGACTCCGGTTCCATCACGCTGGACGGCGAAGACGTGCTGGCCATGAAGGTGGACGAGCGTGCCCGCGCCGGCCTGTTCCTGGCCATGCAGTACCCGGTCGAGGTGCCCGGCGTGACCATGACCAACTTCCTGCGCACCGCCAAGACCGCGCTCGACGGCGAGGCCCCGAGCCTGCGTCACTGGACCAAGGACGTCAAGGCAGCGATGAGCCAGTTGCGCATCGACGCCGACTTCGCCCAGCGCAACGTCAACGAAGGCTTCTCCGGCGGCGAGAAGAAGCGCGTGGAGATCCTGCAGCTTGAACTGTTCAAGCCGAAGTTCGCCATCATGGACGAGACCGACTCCGGTCTGGACGTTGATGCACTGAAGGTGGTCTCCGAAGGCCACAACCGGGTGCACGCCGAAGGCGCCATGGGCACCCTGCTCATCACCCACTACACGCGGATCCTGCGCTACATCAAGCCCAACTTCGTGCACGTCTTCGTCGACGGCCACATCGCCGAAGAGGGCGGCCCCGAACTGGCCGACCGGCTCGAAGAAGAGGGCTACGACCGCTACCTGACCGCAGCAAAGGCCTAATGATGACTGAAGTCAATGCCCCGCAGACGTCCCTGGAGGACGTCGAAGAAGCGCTCAAGGACGTCATCGACCCTGAGCTGGGCGTCAACATCGTGGACCTCGGCCTGCTGTACGGGCTGAAGTACGCCGACGACGGTGCCCTGCTGATCGACATGACGCTGACCACCGCCGCCTGCCCGCTCACCGACGTCCTCGAGGAGCAGACCGGCAAGGCGCTGGACGGCGTTGTCGACGAGTGGCGCCTCAACTGGGTCTGGATGCCGCCGTGGGGTCCGGAACGGATCACCGACGACGGCCGTGACCAGATGCGCGCGCTCGGCTTCAACATCTGATCCACTGCCTGCATTAACGACGGTGTGAATTGACGACGGCGGACCGGTCACCTTCGGGTGGCCGGTCCGCCTCTGTCTGATCCTCTGTCTGGTCCCCGGGCGGCAGCGTTAGGATCGGCGTATGGGAGTTACCACCGTGCGGAAGGCGCGGGAGCGCGGGCGCTATGACGAGGTCCATGTTGCCGCGGCCTTCCATGGGCTGACGGCCCTGCTGGCCGTGGTCGGCATCGCCCTCGGAATCACCGCCGTGCCGGCAGCGCCCGGCTATGCCGCCGCCGCCGCACATTCGTGGTGGAACTATGCCAGCGCGCCCGGTGTCCAGTCGGCATTGCTGGTCTTCGTGGTGAGCCTCACACTGCTGATGGATTCGGCCATGGCCGGGGGACGGCTCTGGCGAGCGGCCCGGACGGCCACGCTGGCGGCCATGCTGCTGGTTTTCCTGGCCCAGTTCACCCCGTTCCGCGGACTGCCCGACACCGCCGAAATGACCGTGGCCGGGGTGATGGCGGACCGGCTCCTGCTGTACGCGCTGCCGGTGGTGGTGGTGACCGGCTGGCTGATCTTTGGTCCCCGTCCCCGTATCAGCACCGGTGCAGCCACCCTCGGTCTGGTCTTCCCGGGCTTCTGGCTGCTCTGGACGGGCCTGAGGGGAGCCGTCACGGGCTGGCTGCCCTACACCGCCGGCACGGTGCCGCCAGCGGGGCAGTTGCTGATGATGGGCATCGGACTGGTCCTGCTGTGGCTGGGAGCCACCATGGTTTTCCTGTTGCTGGACTCCACGATGGGACGGGAGCCCGACGGTTATCTTCCGGGCTTTGGACCGCCCGACCCTGCCGCAGGCAAGGGCGCGGACGGCGTGCCGTTCAGCGAAGGCGCCCGCGAGACCGATCCGGTGGATCCGCGAGACCTCTAGTCCGTTCGAACGGGGTCCGGGGCGTGACCGCGTCAGGCCGGCCTATCGAGGTCGGGCGCGGAGAAGGTGTCGCAGCGGCCGGCATCCCCGGTCTGGTAGCCCTGCAGGAACCAGCGCTGGCGTTGCTCGCTGGAACCGTGCGTCCAGGTGTGCGGGTTGACCTGCCCGGTGGCGGACTGCTGGATGCGGTCGTCGCCCACCGCGGCGGCGGCGGAAAGAGCGTCCCTCAGGTCCCGCTCCGTCAGCGGCTGCATGAAGGGCTCGCCGGTCCGCTCGTCGATTTGCTCGGTCGCGTTCGCTGCCCAGACACCGGCATAGCAATCGGCCTGGAGTTCCACCCGGACGGCACCGGATTCCGGTCCCTGCGGATCTTGCTGGGAGTAGTCGATGGCCCCGGTCAGATTCTGGATGTGGTGTCCGAATTCGTGCGCCACCACATACTCCTCGGCCAACGGTCCGCCGCTGGCGCCAAACCGGCTGGTCAGCTCGGCGAAGAATGAGGTGTCGAAATAGGCGGTCTGGTCTCTCGGGCAGTAGAACGGGCCCACGGCGCTGCTCGCACTCCCGCAGCCGGTGCTGACACCGCCGTCGAAAAGGACCGTTTGAGGGACGGGGTACTGCATGTTGTAGCGGGGCAGGTAGCCGGCCCAGAAGTCGTTGAGGCTGTTGACGGTTCCCACGATGCGGCAATCGGTGCGTTCGTTGGCGTCGGCGCCGGTGAGGCATTCCTGCTGCAGGCCGGGGCCGCCAATCTGCTGCTGTTCCTGGCCGCTTCCGCCCAGCCCGAATCCCTCCAGCACGTCCGCCGGCACGCCCAGCAGGCTCGCAATGAGCACCAGCAGCCCTCCGCCGCCGATGGCGATTTTGCCGCCTAAGCCCCCTCGGCGGTCCTGTACCTGGGACGTATCCAGCCGGGAACCGCGGGAGAAACTCATGAGCCAACAATAACGGTCCCGGCAGCGGCGGCTGGCGGGCTGGTGGGTGCGGGTCGTCGATGCCGGTAGACTGGAAAGGTTGATTTCCGCCCCGTCCTTTGGTGGACGGCGCCTGGGCATCTCGTCCCGCCACCCTTTTGAAAGGCCTCCACTGTGATTACAGTCAACGATCTTGAGCTGCGTGCAGGAGCCCGTCTGCTCATGGAGGCGGTGTCCTTCCGAGTGGACAAGGGCGACAAAGTGGGGCTGGTGGGCCGTAACGGCGCCGGCAAGACCACGCTGACCCGGGTGTTGGCCGGCGAGGGCCTGCCTGCCGCCGGGACCGTGGTGCGCAACGGGGAGATCGGCTATTTGCCGCAGGATCCACGGACCCCTGACATGGAACAGTTGGCCCGCGACCGGATCCTCTCGGTCCGCGGACTGGACGTGGTGACCCGCAAACTGCGTGAGGCGCAGACGGACATGGCCAGCAGCGACGCCGAGGTGCAGGCCAAGGCGATGCGCCGCTACGACCGGCTGGAGGCCGAGTTCATCTCCGGCGGTGGCTATGCGGCCGAGGCCGAAGCAGCTGCCATTTCCTCCAACCTGGCCCTGCCGGAGCGGATCTTGAACCAGCCGCTCAGAACGCTCTCCGGTGGCCAGCGCCGCCGCGTGGAGCTGGCACGGATCCTTTACTCCGGCGCGGAAACCATGCTCCTCGACGAGCCGACCAACCACCTCGACGCCGACTCGATCACCTGGCTGCGCGAGTTCCTCAAGAACCATCAGGGCGGACTGATCGTGATCAGCCACGACACCGGCCTGCTGGAAGCGACCGTCAACAAGGTTTTCCACCTGGACGCCAACCGCACCACCATCGACATCTACAACATGAACTGGAAGCGCTACCTGATGCAGCGCGAGACCGACGAACGCGCACGCAAGCGCGAGCGGGCCAACGCGGAAAAGAAGGCCCAGGTCCTGATGGACCAGGCGAACAAGATGCGGGCCAAGGCCACCAAGGCTGTGGCGGCGCAGAACATGGCCAAACGCGCCGAACGGCTGCTCAGCGGCCTGGACGAGGTTCGGGCACAGGACAAGGTGGCGGCGCTGCGCTTCCCCGACCCCGCGCCGTGCGGCAAGACTCCGCTCACTGCCGAAGGCCTGAGCAAGTCCTACGGCTCGCTGGAGATCTTTACCGACGTCGATCTGGCCATCGACCGGGGCTCCCGCGTGGTGATCCTGGGCCTGAACGGCGCGGGCAAAACCACCTTGCTGCGCATGCTGGCCGGCGTGGACACCCCTGACACCGGCGATGTGCTGCCCGGCCACGGACTGAAGATCGGCTACTACGCCCAGGAACACGACACCTTGGATGTGGAGCGGACCGTCCTGGAAAACATGCGCACGGCGGCCCCGGACCTGCAGGATGCCGAAGTGCGGAACATCCTGGGTTCCTTCCTGTTCTCCGGCGACGACGTCAACAAGCCGGCAGGGGTGCTGTCCGGCGGCGAAAAGACCCGGCTGGCCCTCGCCACGATCGTGGCGTCATCGGCGAACGTGCTGCTGCTGGACGAGCCCACCAACAACCTGGACCCGGCCAGCCGCGCGGAAATTCTCGGTGCCCTGCGCAACTACAGCGGCGCCGTCGTCATGGTCAGCCACGACGAGGGCGCGGTCGCGGCACTCAACCCGGAACGCGTTGTGCTGCTGCCGGACGGCGTCGAAGACCTCTGGAACGAGGACTACCTGGACCTGGTCACCCTGGCCTGATTTCTGGGCACATTCCGTCTGAAGCGGAATTGCTAAGGCGCGTATCGCCGACCGAGGAACGAGGGCAAGGAAGCTGCGAGGGACCCGGCCTGAGCTTGCGAAGGCTGGGAAGCAGCGACCGCTAAGCGCCGTGCAATTTCGGTTGAAGGTGACGCTGCAGTCTAGTCGTCCTGGCTGAGCAGGGACCCGTCGGTGCGGAAGCCTTGCGCGTCCAGCAGCGCGTCTTCCTCTTCTTCGGCTGTGGGCCGCTTGCGGTGGCGCTTCGGGGCTGCGGCGGCACGCGGGGCCGGATTGGCCTGGTGGTAGCCGCTGAGCGCCTCTTCTTCCTCGGTCAACCGGCCATGGTGCGCGTGCTGCCGCGCGGCGTAGCCGTAGCCGACGAACAGCAGCACGCCGAAGGCATACCACTGCATGGAGTACGACAGGTGTGGGCCTTCATCAATGGCGGGCTTGGGGATCTGCACCGGTTGCTCGGCGGCAGCGGGAGACTCCGCCGCCATCAGGCCATAGCTACCGGTGTAGACGGGGTAGCCCAGTTCCTTCGCATAGGCGTCCAGCTGGATAGACGCGAGCTGGCCTTCGGGGGCACCACGGCTGACCGCCCCTTCGCCCGGCTTAACACGTGCGACGACGGTGACCTCGCCCTTGGGAGCGGCGGGGATGGTGTCCGGATGGCCGGCCTGGTTGTTGCCGATCGGCAACCAACCGCGGTTGATGATGACGGCCTGCCCGTCCTCGAGGCGGAGCGGGATGAGAACCTCGTAACCCGGCCGGCCGTTCAGGGGCCGGTTCCGCACAATCCGCTGGCCGGCGTCGTCGTACGTGCCGTTAAGGACCACGGGGGTCCATTCCACCGAATCATCGGCAGTGGCGAAAATCTTCGGAACCTTGGTGAACGGCACCGGATCGGCGTCGTAATGGGTTTCCACGGCAGCGATGGTGGCGCGCGCTTGGTCCCGGCGGTCCATCTGCCAGTTACCCAGCATCACGCAGACCGCGGCGAGCAGGGCAACAATCAGCAGCCAGCCCAGCCACTTGCCGCTGAGCAGGAATCGGTAGGACATTCAGGCACTGCTTTCCGATGTAGCGGACTCTTCCAAGGGAAGCGTTTCCTTCCAAAGGCTTCGCTGGACCAAATAGTCCTGCAGCCACTCGCGATGCCCGTCGCAGGCGAGCCAGATCTTGCGGCGCTCGGGCGCATGAATCTTCGGGTTGTTCCAGAGCAGCTGCCATTGGGCGTCCCCGCGGCAACCCTTCCGTGAGCAGATCGGTGTCTCGGCGGCCGCTGCACCGCCAAGCTGGCCCAAGAGGTTCATGCGGCAGTCTTCCGTCGGCGCCGCTTGACCACCGGGCTGAGGCTTCCCATGAAAGCCGGCTGGTCATAGTCGTCTTGCTCTGCGGGACTGGGCGGCGGCTGGCTGGCTGACAAGCCTTCGCCCGCCGATGCCTTCGTTTGGCCGGCGTCCGGGTCCGCATCTGCAGGGCTGGGCCGTTCTTGCGCGGTGGTTGTGGGGCCCTGGCCAGTGGCCGGGGGCTGCGAGGCGTCGTCGATGATCTCCCCGGTCAGGAAGTCGCCGTCCTCGGTTTCTCCGCCCTTGGCGCTGGCGGCGGGGGCCTCCAGCTCCGGCATCGGGGCCTGGTCCAGCAGAGCGGCGCTGTGCGTCAGGTGCGACTTATCGCTGCCGCCATTGGCAATAATCACGGCTATCCACGGCAGGAAGACGGCGCCAGCCACAAAGAACCAGCGGAACCAGCTATCGATGAAGAAGAAGAGCAGCAAACAGGCCAGCCGGATGCCCATGGCGAGCGAGTACTTGACCATGCGCCGGTGCATCTCATCGGTGTGGCTTTCGGGGACGTCCGTAATGCTCAGGACTTCCGGTTTCTCGTCAGGTTGCTTGCTCATCACACTCCATCAGGGCTGTATCAATTCTCCCACGACGGCCGGAATGTCTAAAGCCGACGCAACGAGTCCCCGGCCGCAGGATCTCCCGGGCTAGGATTCCTATGGAAACAGCAGCTTCATGGAGGTAAGTGTGAGCAACGAACAGCAGACCGGCCGCAGCGTGCTGGTCACCGGCGGTAACCGGGGCATTGGCTTGGCCATCGCCCGGGCCTTCGAGGCGAACGGCGACAAGGTAGCGATCACCTACCGCAGCGGCGACGTGCCCGAAGGACTCCTGGGTGTGAAGGCCGATGTCACGGACGCCGGGTCCGTGGATGCTGCGTTCACCGAGGTCGAGGCCGCTCACGGCCCGGTGGAGGTGCTGGTGGCCAATGCCGGCGTCACGCGCGACATGTTGCTGCTGCGGATGAGTGAAGAAGACTTCACGAGCGTGGTGGACACCAACCTGTCCGGCGCGTTCCGGGTGATCAAACGTGCCTCCAAGGGGATGATCCGGCTGCGCAAGGGCCGCGTAGTGCTGATCTCCTCGGTGGTGGGCCTCTATGGGTCGCCCGGCCAGATCAACTACGCCGCCTCCAAGGCCGGCCTGGTGGGCATCGCCCGTTCGCTGACCCGCGAGCTTGGATCCCGCAACATCACCGCGAACGTGGTTGCTCCGGGATTCGTCAACACGGAAATGACCGCCGTGCTGCCGGAAGACACGCAGAAGAGCTACCTGTCCTCCATCCCGGCGGGTCGCTTCGCCGAACCCGAGGAGGTGGCGAAGGTGGTCCGGTGGGTTGCCAGCGACGAAGCTGCCTACATCTCCGGCGCCGTGATTCCGGTGGACGGCGGACTGGGTATGGGTCACTAAAGAAGCCCAGCAGTCGGGCGGCCCGCCTTTTGTGGGCTTTCTACAACGGATAAGGCTTCGGGGGCTGGCAAGATGGAACCCGAAGCCTTATCCGGTTAAGCGTTTCCTACAACCGCGCGACCGGAACACCACAGAACCTTAACGAGAACCTTAGGAGCAGCCATGGGTGCACTGGATGGCAAAGCAGCAATCGTCACGGGGTCGTCCCGCGGAATCGGCGCCGAGGTGGCCAAGCTGCTCGCCGCCGAGGGTGCAGCGGTAGTGGTCAATTACCGCCAGAAGGCACCGCGGGCCAACAAGGTTGTGGCGCAGATCGAGGAAGCGGGCGGCCGCGCCGTCGCCGTCGCTGCAGACCTCACCGCGGAGGAGGGCTCGCAGGCACTCGTGGACGCGGCCCGGCAGAACTTCGGCGGCCTGGACGTGCTGGTGCTTAACGCCTCCGGCGGCATGGAGACGAGCATGGGCGAAGATTACGCTCTGCGCCTGAACCGTGATGCGCAGGTGAACATGCTCAAGGCGGCGGCCGAGGTGATGCCGGCGGGCTCCCGGGTGGTCTTCGTGACCAGCCATCAGGCGCACTTCATCCGTACCGTGCCGACCATGCCGGAATACGAACCGGTGGCGTTGAGCAAGCGCGCCGGCGAGGACGCGCTGCGCGACCTGCTGCCGGAGCTGGAAGCCAAGGGCATCTCGCTGGTCGTGGTCTCCGGCGACATGATCGAAGGCACCGTGACCGCGACCTTGCTGGACCGCGCGCGCCCGGGCGCCCTCGAAGCCCGCCGCGCCGAGGCCGGGAAGCTCTACTCCGTGGAAGAGTTCGGCGCAGAAGTGGCGAAGATGGTCACCGCCGATGTTCCCTCCGGTCACACCGAATACGTGGGCGGGGCCGAGTCCTTCCAGCAGTCGCAGGGCTAGGAGCTCGCGGGCATCTCCTGACAACGGTTGATGGAGCGGTGCCCTCCCGCGCTGTGCCCCGGACGCGGTGCTCCTCAACGGCATGACGCATCAGTTCCGGGCATGCCGGGCTGCATCCCCGATGCTGTCCGAAGCGGATGCTACGTTGGCCGCATCCTTGAACACTCAGGAGGTAGCGAAGATGGCAAAGACACATTCCCGCGGCGTCGGGATCGACTTTATGGAACCGAATTCCTGCGGACGTTGTGATGCCTGCGACGATTTGCCCGCGCCGGCTATCTGTGAGGACTGCTCCTACGACGAGAACGGCAACTTCATTCGGCTCGTGGAATGGCCCTGCCCGTCCGCGGCCGAATCCCTCGCGGCCTGAGGGGCCCCGGGCCCTTAGCCCCGGGCTTCTGGGGCGGGCGGGCAACCCGCGGACCAGGGCGGGCTAGCCGCGGACCAGGGCGGGCTAGCCGCGGACCAGGCTGCGCGCCGCCTCCGTGATGTGCTTCGCCGAGATGCCTGCCGCGTTCAACAGTTCCTCCGGTGCGCCGGAGGTGGGCAGTCCTTGCACGGCCAGACGGACCAGTTTGAGTTCCGGGACCTGGGCCTGCGTCAACGCATCGGCGACCGCTGAGCCGAGGCCGCCCTCGGGATAGTGGTCCTCGACCGTGATGATCCGCCCGCCGGTGGCGTGGCACGCGGCCAGCAAGGTTTCCTGGTCGATCGGCTTGATCGAGTACAGGTCGATCACGCGGGCGGCAATGCCTTCACCGGCGAGTTGGGCAGCGGCGGCGAGGCATTCGTGCACGGTGACCCCCGCGCCGACAAGGGTGACAGCGTCGTCGCCGGTGGCTCCATGCACTTTGGAGCCGCCCAGGGGGAATTCCTCGCCCGCCTCGTAGAGCACGGGGTAATCGCCGCGGGTGGCACGCAGGTAGCAGATGCCAGGCGTGTCCGCCATGGTCTGGATCAGCCGTGCGGTGGAGGGCGCATCTGCCGGGTAGAGGACGGTCGAGGTGTGGATCGCGCGCATCGCGGCGAGGTCCTCGAGCGCCATCTGGGACGGCCCGTCTTGGCCGATCTCGACGCCGGCATGAGTGCCGACCAGGCGGATGTCCACCTCGGAAACGCCGGCCATCCGGATGAAGTCGTAGCCGCGGGCCACCAGAAAAGCCGCGAAGCTCGCGGCGAACGGCACATATCCACGCACCGAGAGCCCTGCCGCCGCGGCCACCATTTGCTGCTCGGAAATGAACATCTCGAAGAAACGGTCCGGGGCGGCCTTGCTGAATTCACCGGCCTTGGTGGAATTCCCCACTTCGCCGTCCAACATCACCACCTCGGGCCGCGCCGCGAGGGCAGAGACCGCTTCGCCGAACGCGGTCCTGGTGGCGACGGCGTCGCCCACGGTGTAGGTGGGAAGCTTGACGGCGGCCGACGGGTTGGCCTTGATGGCCGGTTCGCCTGCTTCCGGGCCATGCGTGCTGACCCGGATCTGGGTGGGTCCGCCCAGCGCCTTGATGGCGGGTTCGGCGATGTCGTCCGGCAGTGCCTTTCCGTGCCAGCCGTTCTTGTCCTCCACCTCGGGGACGCCCTTGCCCTTGATTGTCCGAGCCAGGATGACGCTGGGCTGGTCTTTGGTGGCGCGGGCCGTGGCGAGGGCGTCATTGATCGCTTCCAGGTCATGGCCGTCAATCGGCAGCGGCTGGGCCCCGAAGGCCTGGACCCGTTCGGCGTACCGGTCCAGGTTCCACCCGAGCTCGGTGGGCCCATTCTGGCCCAGCCGGTTCACGTCCACGATGGCGGTCAGGTTTCCCAACCGGTAGTAGGCGGCCTTGTCCAGGGCCTCCCACATGGACCCTTCGGCGAGCTCGCTGTCGCCGCACAGCACCCACGCCTGGTAGGGCAGCCGGTCCAGGAACTTCCCGGCCAGGGCGATGCCGACGGCGTCGGGCAGTCCTTGGCCCAGGGAACCGGTGGCCACGTCCACCCACGGCAGGACAGGAGTCGGATGTCCCTGCAGCCTGCCGCCGAACTGCCGGTAGGTATCCAGCAGCTCCGCTTCGTCGATCGCTCCGGCAGCCCGGAAGATGGCGTAGAGCAGCGGAGAGGCGTGTCCCTTGGAGAAGACCAGGTGGTCGTTCGCGGCCAGCTCGGGGCGCTGCCAGTCATAGCGGAGATGGTTCAACAACAGCACCGCCATCAGGTCGGCGGCCGACAGGGAGGAGGTGGCGTGGCCCGAGCCGGCCCTGCTGGTGACGCGGATTGAGTCGACCCGCAGCTGCGCGGCCAGCGCGCGACAACTCTCCGCCAGGCTTGGATCCCAGGTAGTGGTTGATGTGGAGTCGGTGGTCATCACTGACTCTCCTTCACTGAAGGTTCAGGGAATCCCGGGCCCCGTTGCACGCATCGGCAGCGCTGCCCGGGGGATGTTCAACCTGACCCTACTCCCGTCCGTGGTCCGGCGACAGGGCCACGATTGCATCCACGAGCAGCCAGCCAGTGGACGCCGGCAGGTTCGGCGTCAGACTCCGGCGAAGTAGCGCGCCACATCCAGGTAAGGGATGTTAATGGCGGCATCCGCGGCGTCGCGGACGGCGGGCTTGGCGTTGAAGGCAACCCCCAGCCCCGCGGCGGCCAGCATGTCCAGGTCGTTGGCGCCGTCGCCGATGGCAATGGTCTGGGCCAGGTGAATGTTTTCCGCCGCGGCCCATTCGCGCAGCGAGGCCTCCTTCGCCGCCCGGTCCACCACATCGCCGTCCACCGTGCCGGTCAGCATGTCGGCGTCGGTGCCCAGCAGGTTGGCCCGGTAGTACGTCAGGTTAAGTTCTTCGGCCAGCGGGTCCAGGATCTGGCTGAAGCCGCCGGAGACCACCGCCACCGCATGGCCGGCGGCTAGGAAGGCCTCCACCAGTTCCTTGGCGCCGTGCGTCAAGAGCAGTGAAGCGCGCACCCGCTCGATCACGCCGAGCGGAAGGTCCTTCAGCGTGGCCACGCGGGCGTGCAGGCTCTCGGCGAAGTCCAGTTCGCCGCGCATCGCCGCTTCGGTCACGGCGGCAACCTCGTCCCGTTTACCGGCGTGCTCCGCCAGCAGCTCGATCACTTCCTGCTGGATAAGCGTGGAGTCCACATCCATCAGCAGCAGCTTCCGGTCCGGCCCGGCCAGCGACGCGTCCATCACCGCCGTGCCCAGCTCGCCGGTGAGCACGGGGGCCACCGCCGCCCGCAGAGCCGTGACGCCGTCGGAGGCACCGCCGTCGTACTCCACAATCAATACGGTGACCTGGAAGCGGCCGTTGGCCGCATTCTCCAGTTCAACGATGTTTCCGCCGGCCCCGGTAACCGCGGCCTGCACGGCGGCAAGGTAGGCATCGGGCAGGTCCCGACCGTAGGAGACAACGCGGAGGAGCGAGGACATGGTGATTCCGTTCTGCGCAAAGCTGGAGGGGATGGCCGGATCCATCAGGGCAGGGTCCGGCGTCGCGTTTGGCGATTACTACACGTTTTAGCCTACTGTCTACTGATATGAGCGATGTACTTGAGTTTGCCGGGGTTACTGTTGTCCGCGGGCGGAAAACCCTGCTGGACGGCGTTGACTGGCAGGTCAAGGAGGGGGAGCGCTGGGTAGTGCTGGGCCCCAACGGGGCGGGCAAGACCACGCTGCTGCAGATCGCCGGCGCTCGCCTGCACCCCACGCGCGGGATTGCCGGCATCCTGGACGAGACCATGGGCAAGGTGGACGTGTTCGAGCTCCGGCCCCGGATCGGCCTGGCCTCCGCCGCGCTGGCCAACCAGATCCCGGAGCACGAGCGGGTGCTCAACGTGGTGGTCACCGCCTCCTACGGTGTGACCGGCCGCTGGCGCGAACAGTACGACAAGGTGGACGAGCGCCGGGCGTTCCGCCTGCTGGACGCGTGGGGGATGTCCACCTTCATGAACCGCACCTTCGCCACGCTCAGCGAAGGCGAACGCAAGCGCGTGCAGATCGCCCGCGCGCTGATGTCCGATCCGGAGCTGCTGCTGCTGGACGAGCCGGGCGCCGGCCTTG
Source organism: Arthrobacter sp. Dra40 (assembly GCF_059091905.1). Taxonomy (NCBI): domain Bacteria; kingdom Bacillati; phylum Actinomycetota; class Actinomycetes; order Micrococcales; family Micrococcaceae; genus Arthrobacter; species Arthrobacter sp. Dra40. Next base: position 95,798 of record NZ_JBNHHB010000010.1, on the reverse strand, counting down.
ACCTGGCCGGCCGCGAGGACCTCGTGAAGCGGCTGAGCGAACTGGCCAAGGATGAGGACGCGCCGGCCCTGGTGCTGGTCACCCACCACCTGGAGGAAGTGCCGCCGGGCTTTACCCACGCCATGCTGCTGCGCGAGGGCGGCGTGGTGGCCCAAGGCCCCATCGCCGAGGTGCTGACCGAAGACAACCTGAGCACCGCGTTTGACATGCCGCTCAGCCTGAAGCACGACGACGGCCGCTACACTGCCGTAGCCAAGCGCGCCTAGGCGGTCCCTGCCCCCGTGGATGTACTCAACGCTGCCCTGATTGGGCTGGCCGGGCTGTGGGCCGGCACCATCAACAGCATCGTCGGATCCGGCACGCTGGTCACCTTCCCCGTCCTGGTGGCGCTGGGTTATGCGCCCGTGACGGCGACCATCTCCAACGCGATCGGCCTGATCGCGGGCAACGTGGGCGGGGTCTACGGCTACCGCCGTGAACTCGCCGGGCTGCGCCGCACGGTCGCCATCCTGCTTCCGGCGTCGCTGCTGGGCGGCATCACCGGCGCGTGGCTGCTGCTGCACCTGCCGGAGGAAGTGTTCGGCATCGCCGCGCCGTTCCTGATTGTGGTGGCGCTGTTCTTCGTGGTGTTCCAACCGAAGCTGCAGGCTTGGGTGCGGGAGCGCCAGGCGGCACAGGCCCGCACCCGCCCGCGGCCTTGGCTGTTGCTGGGACTGGTGTTTTTCGCCGGCGTCTATGGTGGCTACTTCGTGGCCGCGCAGGGCGTGCTGCTGGTCGGCATCCTCGGCGTCTTCCTGCACGGCACACTGCAGCAGGCCAACGCCATGAAGAACGTGCTGGTCCTCGGCGTGAACATCATTGCGGCGATCTCCTACATGCTGTTCGCCTTCGACCGGATCGAATGGCCGGTGGTGCTGGTGATCGCGATCAGTTCGCTGATCGGCGCGCTGATCGGATCCGCCGTGGGACGCCGGCTGAAGCCCGTGGTGCTGCGGGGCGTGATTGTGACGCTGGGGCTGGTGGCGCTGGTTGTGTTGGTCAGGAACCTCTTCGCATGAACCTGGTCAGGCTGGATACCGCCGACGACCCGCGGGTGGCCGACTACACCCAGTTGACCGACACCGCCCTGCGCCGCCGCCGCGAACCCGCGGAGGGGATGTACATTGCCGAAAGCTCCAAGGTGCTGCGCAGGGCCGTTGCGGCCGGCCACATCCCGCGGTCCTTCTTCCTGACCGACAAGTGGCTGGACGACCTGCGCGACGTGATCGAGTGGTTCCCGGAGGTGCCGGTATTCATCGGGACGCCGGAGGTCCTGGAAGCGATTACCGGTTTCCACCTGCACCGCGGCGCCATGGCCGCCATGCACCGGCCTGAGCCGCGGTCCGCGCGGGAGGTGCTGGCCGGCGCCCGCCGGGTGGCGGTATTGGAAGACATCGTGGACCACACCAATGTGGGCGCGATCTTCCGGTCCGCCGCCGCCATGGGCATGGACGCCGTGCTGCTGAGCCCGCAGTGCGCCGATCCGTTGTACCGGCGCAGCATCCGAGTCTCCATGGGCACCGTGTTCCAGATCCCCTGGGCCAGGCTCCAGGAATGGCCGGCTGGACTGGCCGTGTTGAGCAGCGAGGGATTCACGACGGCGGCGCTGGAGCTTGCCGACGACGCCATCACCTTGGACGAGCTGGAACGGCGCACCTTCGACAAGTTGGCCCTGGTGCTGGGCACCGAGGGCGCCGGCGTCCGGCCGCAGACGCTGGCACAAGTGGACCTGACCGTGATGATCCCGATGCGGGCCGGCGTCGATTCGCTCAATGTTGCCGCGGCCAGTGCCGTCGCATTTTGGGCCTGCCGGCCGGACTAGGCTCCAGGTCCTGCGGTGCTGAAGGTCCGTGTCGCTTCGACGCGGCCGGGCTGATGCGGTAGAGTTGTGTGCTGGCCCTATTGGGGCTGCCATCTTTCCATCCTTCTAGCCGCTGGCAAAATCCAGGGGCGTGTAGAAAAGGTTCAACTATGAAGTCTGATATCCATCCGGCATACGCCCCGGTTGTTTTCCGCGACCTGGCCTCCGGCGTTTCCTTCCTGACCAAGTCCACCGCTACGTCCAGCAAGACGGTGGAGTGGGAAGACGGCAACAGCTACCCGCTGATCGAGGTTGAAATCTCCTCGGAGTCCCACCCGTTCTACACCGGCAAGCAGCGCATCATGGACAGCGCCGGCCGCGTGGAGCGCTTCAACGCACGCTTCAAGGGCTTCGGCGGCAAGAAGTAACTCTTCGCCCCGCGCCTTTCAGCAGAGCCCGCACCGTTTGGTGCGGGCTCTGCTTGTTTAACGCGGCGGCGGACAGGGAGGGACGTTAGCGGTGTGAATGCCGGTTGAAGCCGGCTCTGACGCTACGCTGCTGCCATGACAGCACCCGGTAGCGGCGGCACGGTCCCGGTCCCCTTGAGCCGGCACCGGGGGAGCGGCTCCGGAGGGCGGGCTTTCGTCGCGCTGACCATGCTGGCCGTCTCCACGCTCCCGGCTGCCGGCTGCGCCGCAGGCCCGCAGCAGCTGCCGACTGGGATTAGCTGCACCACGCAGTACCGTCCGAACGTCGGCAGCAGCGCCGGAGAGGAGGCCGCGCAACTCATCCTGCCGCGGGTGGACGGGCCGGCAACCACCAGGCAGGAATTGTCGACGGGTACCTTTCGGCTGTCCGGAAGCTACCTCGGGGAGGCCCCGGACGGGAAGGCAGTCTCGCTGTCCATCAGTAACGCCGAGGGGACAATGATTGCCAGCCTGCTGTACCAGTTGGAGGACGGCTCGTCCTTGGCATCCCGCTTCAGCGGGGGTCATGGGTTCACCGGGCTGCACTACATCCGGGATGGCGACGCCGAACTGCAGCTGTACTGCACGGCGGGGGAGTAGGCCTCAGGTCCGCTGGCTGGTCCTGTCTCCCAGGGCCGTTTTCCGAACCGGATCGTCCCGCCGTCGCACGGCAGATGCCCAGACCCAGGTAACCCGCCGGTGCCCGGCATCCGTCCACGCGACCTCAACCGCCCGCGACGTCCAGCCGAATGCCTCACCCTGGACCAGTTCGGCCGCCCCCGGAAAGCGGATCCACGCCCATACCGGCACCCCTGGTACCACGCGGGTCACCTGGCAATGCTCAAGATCCAGCTCCTCCGGCGTCAGTGACACCGGCTCCGCCCGTCTGGCATAACGGGCAGCGATCTTCGCCAATGCGTCCCGGTCCATCTGTTAAATGGTAGAACGTGTGTTCGAAATAAGCGACGCGTGGAACGGATGTCCGGGTCTTTGTCCACGACCAATGAGTCCCCGGTGCTTGTATCGTGGCCTCATGGATGCCAAGTTGGTTACAGCTGCACTCATAGATTGCCGCCGTCAAAAATCACCGACCGATCAATAGCCGCTGCCAATCGTCGACCACATAGACGGGGCAGCCTTCCGGCCCTGGGGCGGGTCGCACCGCCGTCACCAGGTTCAGTCGGGCGATGCGACGCAGGCTTGCAGATGGGCCGCGTCCGCCATCATCTTCTTTGTGGAGCTTACTGATCTGCAAACACCCATTTGAGATCTCAACTAAGGATTGAGTTACGGGACAGGCGCAGCGGGAATTACCTGCGACCCTGCCCTATGCGATGAGGGCTACCGCCAAGACCATCGGTAGCGAGACCACCGACCCGATGGATGTAACCATCGTCAATGTCTTGAAGGTCCCCTGAGTCGACAGTCCGAGCAGCGACTTGAACATCCAGAAAAAATTGCTGTTGACCTGAAGCGCGAACATCGCACCCGAGGCGATGGCGAGGCCGATGACGAGCGGGGAGACGTTGATTGACCCGAGTACCGGACCGATGATCCCGGCGGCCGCGATGGCCGCTACCGATACCGATCCGATCGCCAGGTGCAGCACAGCGGCGATGACCCAGGCGAGCAGGATGCTCAGAATGACAGGCGCCGCTGCGTCGGCCGTGAAGAGGTCGGCCAGGATCGTGTCGAGACCGGTCTCTCCGATGACAGCGCCCAGGGATCCGCCGATGCCGGTGATGAGCAGGATCTCGCCGGTGGTGTGGAAGCCCTCGCTCATTGCCGTGTCTGTGCCCTTCGAGCCTAGAGTGCGCCGGCACAGCGCGTAGGCACCGAGGAGGCCGACGAAGAGCGCTAAGTTGGCGTCGCCGAGGAAGGTGATGAAGTCGTTGGAGAACCCGAACAGCTCCGCGAATGCACCGAAGGCGATCATCACCAGCGGCACAAGAATGGGCAGCAGGCAGACGAACAGCGGGGGAGTTTTGGTGTCCTCTTCTACCAGTTCGGTGGTCTCCAGTTCGACCATCGCCTCATCGACCTCTTCGTCCCTGTCCGATTTCCAGTAGCGGCCGCGCAGGAGCCAGCGGAAGATCAGCGTTGTTACGATCGCGGTCAGCGGCCCGAGCACGAGGCCGTAGATCAGCCAAAGGCCCAGTGGGATGTCCAGCAGGCCCGCGATGGAGACGGCGGCCAGACCCGGGATCACGAAGACGTAGCCGGCGAAGATCCCGGTCCCCAGTGCACCGGCCATGTGGGGCAAACCGGTCCGGCCAATAAGTGGTCCGCTTGAGCGGGCAACCGGAGAGGCCAGCACGACCTGTACGTCCACGTAGATCGAGGGGAAGATCGTCGACATCGCAGCGGTCAATGCGTACGGGAGCCGGCGTGCGCCGACACCGTTGACGAGCATCGTCACCATCTTCCCGAAGGCTCCGATCGCATGGAGCATCGCTCCAATGAGCACCCCGAAGCCGATAAGCAGGCCGACCTCGCCCATGATGTCGCCGAAGCCGGTGGCGATCGCCACGATCGTCGCCGTGAAACCGACACCGGTTGCGAGGCCGAGGTAGAGCGCGCCGATGATCAGCGAGATCACCGGGTCGACCTTGGCCTTGATGATGAGCACGATGATGACGACGATGGCTATGACGGTATGGATGACGATCATGGCCTGCTCCTGCCTTTATGGAGAATGGCGACGTCATTCGGTACCGTAGCCACATCGACCCCCGCTCTGGTACGGCGCCGCAGCCGTCGAAGACGAGCATGGCGCCGGTTTGAGTACGGACACCGCAGGTTCCCGCAAAGATGCACACCGGTTCTGTACCGGAACTCATTGATGCACCTTATCCCCGGGACCAAGTTCATACTGGGGACCAAGTTCATACGGGCAGGCCTGCAGTGTCAAGGCTCGGAGAGGGCCTGGGCCTGCTAATCCAATTGATGGTGATACGGCGAGCATGATCTACGGGAGTGCGAAGCCGGGAAGAAGATCTGCCTGCGGGAGCTGAACAACGAGGTTATTGGGCGGGTTCTAGCGGTAAGGTCTGAGAAGAGTTCTGGCATGCATCGTGGGTTTGCGTCGGATCCCATATTGCTTCTGCCCGGCGCCCGTATGCCCGGGTATTGCAGGGCTTCACGGTCGCGCTTGATAATCTCCATTACCCCACGGGCGATGGCCGGTTCTGCGCGCCACAGTGGATGCAGATCGAGGGAGTGGAACATCCCCAAGAGAGTCAAGGAGACGGAACCTATCTGCTGCTGCTGTGCATACTGCCTGTAGTGCCGGCGGATATCATCGGTCCGTCTTTACAATCAACACGTCGCAGGGTGAATTGCGGGCCACGCTGTTCGCGACGCTGCCCAACACACGGCCGAGGCCCTTCAATCCGACGTTGCCCACAACCAGCAGCCCGGCCCCCACACGCGCCGCTTCCTCGACCAATGCCTCCTGCGGCTTCCCGCGAACGGCGACGGGGCGGATGCTCAGGTCGGGATGTTCCTCGCGCAGTTTGGTCGCGACCCGTTCAGCCATTTTTTGCGCTTGCTTGGCGTCGTCAAGTATCCAGGTGTCGTTCCCGATCTTGATGACCTCGGTATTTTCCTTGACATGGGCGCTGAGCACGGCGAGTTCGGCGTTGAGGCCCTCAGCGATGTCTGCCGCCCGCGAAGCCGCTTTGAACGCAGTGTTGCTGCCGTCGACTCCCACCATGACGATTTCTGACATTGTTGTGTCCTCCTCATCGCTCTGCTCTCGGCCACGGTCTGGCCCTGTCCAAAGATGAATGTTTCGACGACGGCGGGTACCTTCTTGTCCCTGTCTACAACAGTAGATGTGGAAGAGGTTCCCACACATAGCAGATGGCGCCATCCACCGCTCCCGGGACCTCCAGCCCACAGTGAAGGGATGTTGTGCGGCAGATGCCCGGTGCCACCAGCCGCTGCGCCTGGCAGCTCCGTTTGAATCCCTGCTCCCGCGCTGCGTCATAAAAGTCAACCCCCGAAAAAAGTTTGGCCCCGGTTTGGCTGCTTAGGCTTGGCTAACCTAAGCTCGTTGAGGGTCCCAACTTCCTCTCCCTGTTTGCAGAAAGAAGCTCCCCTATGAAGCTCCGCAAGAACTCTCTGGTCGGCATCGCAGTAGCTGCCACCGCAGTCTTCGGCCTCGCAGCCTGTGGTTCGAACTCCGACACCGGCTCCGCCGCATCCGGATCCGCCGCCGCAGGCGATGGCATCACGGTCTACAACGCACAGCACGAGAGCCTGACCAAGGAATGGGTCGACGCCTTTACCGCGGAAACCGGCATCAAGGTCACCGTCCGCCAGGGCTCGGACACCGAGATGTCCAACCAAATCATCCAGGAAGGCGAGGCCTCGCCGGCCGACGTGTTCCTCACGGAGAATTCGCCGGCCATGACGCAGGTTGAGAACGCCGGGCTCTTCGCCGACGTGGACCAGGCCACGATCGACCAGGTTCCGGCGGAATTCCGCCCTTCCACCGGCAAGTGGACCGGCATCGCTGCCCGTTCCACGGTCCTGGTGTACGACAAGAACAAGATCAGCGAAGACAAGTTGCCCAAGTCGATGCTGGACCTGGCCAACCCTGAGTGGAAGGGCAAGTGGGCCGCTTCGCCGACCGGCGCCGACTTCCAGGCCATCGTCTCCGCGCTGCTTGAGCTCAAGGGCGAAGCCGCCACCGACGCATGGTTGGCGGGCATGAAGGAAAACTTTAAGGCCTACAAGGGCAACAGCACCGCCATGAAGGCGGTCAACGCCGGTGAAGTCGACGCCGCGCTCATCTACCACTACTACTACTACGGCGATCAGGCCGAGACCGGCGAGAACTCCAACAACGTCACGCCGTACTACTTCAAGAACCAGGACCCGGGAGCCTTCATCTCGGTTTCCGGCGGTGGCGTGCTGAAGTCCTCCAAGAACGCGGCCGACGCGCAGGCCTTCCTGAAGTTCATCACCGGCAAGCAGGGCCAGGAAATCCTGAAAGACGGCACCTCGTTCGAGTACCCCGTCGGCTCGCAGGTGGACGCCAATGAGGCCCTGGTGCCGATCAAGGACCTCGAGGCTCCCACGGTGGACCCGGCCAAGCTGAACTCCACCCAGGTCAGCGATCTGATGACCAAGGCAGGATTACTGTAGTTCTGTGACAACTGATCTATCGGCTCCCCGTACGCCGACTACGGGGAGCACGACGGCGGGCGGGGGCAAGCGCCTTCGCCCGCCTTTCGGCCTGTCTACGGTGTCCCTGCTGGCGGTCTTGATCGCGCTGTTTTCGCTCATCCCCCTGGGGTACGTCGCCTACATGACGGTCGCAACGGGCTGGGAGACCGCCGTCGAGCTGATCTTCCGTCCGCGCGTCGGTGAACTCCTGCTGAACACCGTCATGCTCACCGTCATCACCGTCCCGCTGTGCCTGGTTTTGGGCGCGGGCGGCGCGTGGCTGGTGGAGCGCACCACGCTGCGCGGAAACCGCTGGTGGGCCGTGGCCCTGGCCGCACCACTGGCCATTCCGGCCTTTGTGAACAGCTATTCGTGGGTCTCTGCCGTTCCGTCCTTGGAGGGAATCTGGTCCGGCGTGCTCATCGCCACCTTGTCCTACTTCCCGTTGGTCTATATACCGGCGGCCGCGGCGCTGGGCCGCCTGGACCCAGCGATCGAGCAATCCGCCGCATCGCTCGGCCTGGGCCCGTGGGCCGTCTTCTTCAGGGTGGTGCTCCCGCAGCTCCGGATCGCCCTCACCGGCGGCGCACTGTTGGTATCCCTGCACCTCTTGGCGGAGTACGGCGCCTTCGCCATGATCCGCTTCGATACCTTCACGACGGCGATCATGGTCCAGTTTCAGTCGACGTTTAACGGCACCGCCGGCAACATGCTGGCCAGCGTGCTGGTGTTCCTGTGCCTCATCCTGCTGCTGGCCGAGGTGAAGAGCCGCGGCACGGCACGCTATGCCCGCATCGGCTCGGGCGCTCCGGCCAAGGCGACCCGGTTACCGCTTCGCCACTACCAGCTGCCCGCGCAGCTCTCGCTGGCCGCCGTCACGGTGCTGGCCTTCGGGGTGCCGGTCTGGTTCGTGTTGAAATGGCTCATCGCCGGCGGGGCGGAGGTCTGGGCGGCCGACGAGTTCCTGCCCGCTCTGCTGCAGACGCTGTTGTACGGGGCCGTTGGTGCGGCCGTCACCACTGTCGTGGCCTTCCCGATGGCCTACCTGGCCGTGCGGCGCCCCAGTGGGTTCAGCAAGCTGCTGGAACTCTCCAACTACGTGACCAGCTCGATGCCGGGCATCGTCGTGGGCCTGGCGTTCGTCACCGTCAGCATCCGGGCGGTCCCGGGGATCTATCAAACGGCGGCGGTGCTGATCGCCGCCTATGTGCTGCTGTTTCTCCCGCGGGCGCTGGTCAACCTCCGCTCGGGGCTGGCGCAGGCGCCCAAGGAACTCGACGAAGCCGCCCAGTCTCTCGGCAAAGCCCCGCTGACTTCCTTTGTTCGGGTGACGCTGCGCCTCACCGCGCCGGCGGCCGCGGGCGGCGCCGCACTGGTTTTCCTCGCCATCGTCAACGAGTTGACGGCCACGCTGCTCCTCTCTCCGAACGGGACCCGGACCCTGGCCACCGAGTTCTGGAGCAAGAGCAGCGAGATCGACTACACCGGCGCGGCCCCCTATGCCTTATTGATGATCCTGCTCTCAGCGCCCATGACCTACCTGCTCTTCCAACAGTCCAAGAAAGTGGCCGGACAGTGACCGAACAATCCCCTTCCAGCCTCCCGGCGTTTCGCGTTGCGCCCTCCGTCGCACCAACCACCAACACGCATTTGGAGATCGCCGAGGTCACCAAGAACTTCGGCTCCCAGTCCGTGCTCAAGGGCGTCGATCTGTCCGTAGCCAAGGGCGGAACCACGGCGATCGTGGGCCCGTCGGGTTCGGGCAAGACCACGTTGCTGCGGCTGATCGCCGGCTTCGAACATCCGGACACCGGCTCCATCAGCCTCAGCGGCCAACCCGTTGCCGGAAACGGCGTCTGGATACCTGCCCACAAGCGGCATGTCGGATACGTCGCCCAGGACGGAGCGCTCTTCCCGCATCTGACGGTGGGGCAGAACATCGCTTTCGGTCTGAACGCCGGAAAGCTCGACGGCGGTCGCCGGGCCGTGAACGCGCGCGTCCAGGACCTGCTCGAAATGGTCTCCCTGGACGCCGCGATGGCAAAGCGACGCCCGCACCAGCTGTCCGGCGGCCAGCAGCAGCGCGTTGCGTTGGCTCGTGCGCTGGCCCGCGAACCCGAACTCATGCTCCTGGATGAGCCGTTCTCGGCACTCGACGCCGGACTCCGGGTCGCCACCCGCCGCGCCGTGGCCAAGGTGCTCAACGAAGCCGGCGTGACCACCATTCTGGTGACCCATGACCAAGCCGAAGCCCTCTCCTTTGCAGATCAAGTAGCGATCATGCGCGGCGGAAAGTTGGCCCAGATCGGCAACCCCTTCGTGGTCTACACGCGGCCGGCCGACCGCGCCACGGCCGAGTTCCTGGGCGACGCGGTGATCCTGGATGCCTGGATGGAGGGTTCCCTGGCGACCTGCTCGTTGGGCGGAGTCCCGGTTCGCCGGCCGCCGGCGCAGGGCAAGGTCCAGCTCATGCTCCGCCCCGAGCAGATCCGCATTGCGCCGGACGGTCCCATCCGCGGTGTCGTCGTAGACACCGACTACTTCGGTCCGGAAACCACTGTCCGCATCAAACTGGCCGAGAACAATGCGTCCCAGCGCGCCGCTTCCGGCAACGGCCACCGGTACCCTGGCGGCGGCGAGGTGATCACCATCCGGCACTGGAATGCTTCCATTACGAAGCCCGGGACCGAGCTCTGCCTGCGCGTGGTCGGCGAAGGCGTGGCCTTCCCGCAGGAAAGGGAGCATGGCAAAGAATGAGCAGCGGAGACGACTGCTCGCCGATGCAGGCTTGGCCGTTCTCGCTGCCGAAGGCTCGCGCGGACTCACCCACCGCGCGATCGACGAAGCAGCAGGAGTCCCCGTCGGGACCGCGTCGAATTACTTCCGCAGCCGCGAGGCGTTGATCTCCGGCCTCGTCCACCGGATTGGCGAACGGCTCGCTCCGGATCCGAAGGATATTGAGCGCCTCCTCGCGGCCGGGCCGCCAAGCCGCAAGCTTTTGGCCGACTATCTACGCGAAATCGTGCGTCGGCTGACCACCGCGGAACGGGAGGTCACGCTTGCGCTGTTCGAACTCCGGCTTGAGGGCACCCGCCGCCCAGCGGTGGCAGCCGTCTTGGCGGAATGGCAACGGGAGTCTTTTGAGGGCGACGTCGCGTTCAACACCGCGGCGGGACTTCCCGGCGGTCGTCGGGAAGTCGCACTCTTCCACTATGCGGTGGACGGACTGCTGTTCGACCGGCTCACCACCCCGCTGGATCCAGAGACGTCCAGCGACGACGTCATCGAAGCGCTCGTCGTCGGGCTAGTGGGCGGCGATGATTGATTCCGGACCACAGCACGGCGAGGAGATGATGAATGCACAACGAACCGACACCGGCCGGGACCTGCGACCCCGGCCCGTTCTATCACGGTACGAAAGCTGACTTGGCGCCGGGCGACTTGTTGGAACCGGGCTACAGCTCGAACTACGGGGCGCGGACGAAGGCGAACTTCGTCTACCTCACCGCAACCCTGGACGCCGCAACCTGGGGAGCCGAACTTGGAGTGGGGGAGGGACCGGGAAGAATCTACCGCGTAGAGCCCACCGGCCCGATTGAAGACGATCCCAACCTGACGGACCAGCGGTTCCAGGGCAACCCCACCAGGTCCTACCGCACCAAGGAACCGCTGCGCATCATCGAAGAGGTCCTGGACTGGGAACCCCATCCTCCCGAGCTGCTGCAGAATATGCGCAATCACTTGGAAGAACTCAAGCGGCAAGGTGTCGAAGCAATCAACGAGTGATCCGCCGGCCGACCGCACCCGGCCGGCGCGCTGGTGAGGTCGGCCACCAAAGCTGCGCCTCGGCGTCGAGCTTTGCTAGTTTGAAGCTCAAGACCTCTTTCCTAGGTCTCCGGACGACGGTTCAGTACCCGGTGCGCGACAAGACTGGCCAGAGGAATCAATCGTGGAATGGGTCATTCTCATCCTGTCCGGCGTCCTGGAAGCTGTGTGGGCCACGGCGCTGGGCGCATCCAAAAACTTCCGCCGGCTGTGGCCGTCCATCATTTTCGTTGTGGCCATGGCGTTGAGCATGGCCGGCCTGGCCTACGCCATGACCGCCATACCGGTGGGGACCGCCTACGCGGTCTGGGTTGGCATCGGCGCGGTGCTGACGGCTGCGGTCGCCATGGTCACCGGGGCCGAGAAGGTCTCGCTGATCCGGGTTGCCCTGCTGGTGGGCATCATCGGCTGCGTCGTCGGCCTCAAGGCGATCGGTTAACGGGGGGTTCGCATGCATTGGATCGTTTTGCTGGTCAGCGCAGTCCTGGAAGCCGTGTGGGCCACCGCGTTAAGCATGTCGGACGGTTTCAGCCAGCCGGTGCCCACGGTCGTGTTCTTCGTGGCACTGACCCTGAGCATGTTGGGGTTAAGCTACGCCATGCGCGGCATCCCGCTGGGCACCGCCTACGCGGTCTGGACCGGAACGGGGGCGGCGCTCACCGTGGCGTACTCCATGCTTTCCGGGGGAGAGCCGGCGAACCTGCTGAAGCTGCTGTTCGTCGCGGGCATCATCGGCTGCGTCATCGGCCTCAAGCTCGTTGACGGCGGGGGCGGCGAGAAGGCGTGAAAAAGCGCCGGCAGGTAATGGAGAAGTCGGGGGAAATACTCCATACCCGCCGGCGCTTGGACCGGGCACGTCCGGTCCCTCTTTCACTCGCACCGTGATGAGGTGTCTATGACACTACGGCAGGCTTCTGGGCACAGCCCCGGCAGCGGCTGGGAGAAAGCTGAACCTCTTGGGGAAGCGCCGAGGGCTGCAGGAGGCGGGAGGCGGGAGGCGGGAGGCACGACGGCGGGAGGCGGCGGCAGGAGGCCGCGGGGTCGTGATAAGACTGTGGTGGCCCCCAACCACCGCCTGCCGACCCGGCGGCGGCAACCCGGCCCATCCCGCCTGACCAAGGAGAGCGTGTATGTCCGACCATCGCCACGGAGAGTACAAGGTCCAGGGCGGCAAGCTTGTAGTTGTTGATTTCGACGTGGCGGACCAAAAGATCCTCCGGCCGTCGGTCAGCGGGGACTTCTTCCTGGAACCGGATGAAGCGCTGGCGGACATCAACGCGGCGCTGGACGGCATGAGCACCGAAAGCAGCCACACCAGCTACGCCGCGGCCATTACCGCAGCGCTGCGGCCCGACGCCCAGCTGTTCGGCTTCTCCGCCGACGCCGTTGCCGTCGCCGTGCGCCGGGCCCTGAACAAGGCCACCGGATGGCTGGACCACCAGTGGCAGGTGATTGAGCCCACTCCGCTGCCCACGCACATGCATGTGGCGATGGACGAGGTGCTGACCCGCCAAGTAGGCGCCGGAAAGCGGCCGCCGACGCTCCGGTTCTGGGAGTGGGAGGCTCCCTCGGTGGTGATCGGCAGCTTCCAATCCGTGCGCAATGAGGTGGACCCGGATGGGGCGGAACGCCACGGCATCACCGTGGTGCGCCGGATCAGCGGCGGCGGTGCGATGTTCATGGAACGGGGCAACGCCATCACCTACTCGCTGTACCTGCCGCAGACCTTGGTGGACGGGCAGAGCTTTGAGGCCTCCTATGCGTACCTCGACGCATGGGTGATGGCCTCACTGGAGAAGGTCGGCATCAAGGCGTTCTACCAGCCGCTCAACGACATCGCGACGCCGGAGGGCAAGATTGGCGGCGCTGCACAGAAGCGGTTGGCCAATGGCGGGATGCTCCACCACGTGACCATGTCCTACGACATCGACGCGGACAAGATGACTGACGTGCTGCGGATCGGCAAGGAGAAAATCTCCGATAAGGGCATCACCAGCGCCAAGAAGCGCGTTGACCCGCTGCGCCGGCAGACCGGCCTGAGCCGGGAAGAGATCATCGCCGTGATGATCCAGACCTTTAAGGACCGCTACGCCGCCGTGGACAGCGGATTCTCGGACGAAGAACTGGCCATGGCCCGCGAACTCGTGGACACCAAGTTCGCCACGGACGAGTGGCTGCACCGGGTGCCGTAGCGGGCCGCCGGTAGCTTCGACCGCCACAGCTGGGCGCTCAGCGTGCCTTCTTGGCCACCACCGCGTGCGACACTGCGGCGGAAGCCACGGATTGGACGCACTCATAGCCCAGGGCGGCGGCATCAAGACCCTCGAAAAGCCGCTCACCGCTGCCCAGCAGGACCGGGACGATGGCCAGATGCAACTCGTCCACCAGACCGGCGCGCAGGTACTGGTTGACCGTGGAGGCTCCGCCGCCGAGCCGGATGTCCTGCCCTTGCGCGGCGGCGGTGGCTTGACGCAGCGCCGACTCGATCCCGTCGTCGACGAAGTGGAAGACAGTCCCGCCAGCCATGCCGATGGGCGGTTGCGCGTGATGGGTCAGCACGAAGACCGGGTGGTGGAAGGGCGGATCATCGCCCCACCAGCCCTTCCACTCCGGGGGCTCCTGGTCCCGCCGGGCCGGTCCGAACATGTTCCGGCCCATGATGGTGGCGCCGATGCCGCCCTCGCCGGCGAGGACAAAGTCGTTGTCGGGCCCCGTTACGCCGCCGGTTTCGCCGAGCATCCGTTTGCCGGCCTCGGTCTGGAAGATCCACTCGTGCAGCTGTTCGCCGCCCACTCCCAGCGGGTTTTCCAAGGACTGGTGGGGGCCGGCGGCATAGCCGTCCAGGGAGACGGCGAAATTGTGCACGCGCAGCTTGGGCATTGATCCTCCTGCCACTGAAGCCCGGAATGCCAAGCGCGACCGGGGCCCCGGGAAATTGACAGTGTAGTGCAACGCGGGAGTGTGCGGAACTGCCCGAACGGAGCTACCGGTTCAGCCGCGGCTCTCCGCCGGGGTGACCACCTGCTGGGCGCGAAGCGCCCGGACCAAGTGGTCGCGCTGCTCGATGACGATGCGGCGCAGCGCGGCGGGTGCATCGCTGTTGCCGTCCAGCCAGGCATCGGTGCGGACGACGACGGGGTGCTCGGTGGGTGCCTGACCGGCGGCGAGGTCCTGGCCGCCCGGGTAGAGTCCGCGGACCAGCCGGGCCGCGATCTCGATGCTCTTGGTCGACCAGATCCGGACGAGTTCCGCGAAGTAGGGTTCCACATAGCCGCTGAGCAGCTCCCGCGGCCCCTGACCGAAACCGTCGATCGTGGCGTCCAGGAGCTGGTTCGAGAGCGCATCAGTGTGCACCGCCGTGCGCCACGCTTCGGCCTTGACCTCCGGGACCGGCCGGGCAGTCAAGGCGGCGAGGTGGCCGGCCCGCGCAGCGACTGTCCGGTCTCCCTCCAGCGCCGCATCGAGCTCGGCCACCGAAGCGTGTCCGGTGGCGGCCAGCGCCTGCCAGAACCGCCACCGCAGATCCGTGTCCACGGCCAACCCGTCCAGCACCACCTTGCCCAGCACCACGTCGCGCAGGAACGGGGCCTGGCTGTCCACGGCACGGGAGACAGCCGCCAGCGACCTCGCCCAGGTCAGTTGCTGGTCGCTGCCCGGCTCCGCGGCCTCCATCTGCCGCCGCGCCGCGGCGACGAAAGCTTCCTGGAGTGCCGGTCGGCCGGCTGCCGGTGCGTACCGGTCCATGGCCGTCTTGGCGCAGTCCAAAACCACCTGCAGCACACTGTTCTCGGACTCGGCGGGGGCAAAGCGCTGCACGGCCTCCACATACTCCGCGGCCGGGAGCAGCCCGTCGCGTGTCATGTTCCAGAGGCTGGACCAGCACAGGGCCCTGGCCAGCGGATCGCTGAGCCGGTCCAGCGAAGACAGCACCGTCCGCAGTGAGCGCTGGTCGAAGACCACCTTGGCGTAGGTCAGATCATCGTCGTTGAGCAGCAGCAGCGCCGGCTGGTCCCTGCCGGCCAGTTGGGGCAGGTCCGTGCGGGGACCGGCCACGTCCAGCTCCAGCTGGTCCGTTCGGAGCAACCGGCCGGAGGAATTTGGGTTGTAGAACCCCAGCCGCACGCGGTGCGGGCGGTGCGCCGGTTCGTCCGTCACCGGATCCACCGCATCCTGGACGATGGTGGCAGAGGCGATCGCCCCGCCGTCGTGCCTCAGGTCCAAGGCCATGGTGGAGATGCCGGCGGTCTGCAGCCACTGGCGCGCCCACTGCTCCATGTCCCGGCCGGAGGCCGCGCTCAGGGCGCTGAGGAAGTCGGCCAGCGACGTGTTGCCGTAGGCATGTTCGCGGAAGTAGCGGCGCGAGGCGCCGATGAACGAGTCGAAGCCGACGTAGGCCACCAACTGCTTGAGCACCGAGGCGCCCTTCGCATAGGTGATGCCGTCGAAGTTCTGCTTGGCCGCCTCCAGGTCGCGGATGTCGGCGACGATGGGGTGGGTGGTGGGCAGCTGGTCCTGCACGTAGGCCCAGCCCTTGCGCCGGTTGGCGAAGGTGATCCACGCGTTGCTCCACTGCGTGGCCTCGGCCGAGGCTAGGGCGCCCATGTAGTCGGCGAACGACTCTTTCAACCAGAGGTCGTCCCACCACTTCATGGTGACCAGGTCACCGAACCACATGTGCGCCATCTCGTGCAGGATGGTGTTGGCCCGGGCCTGGTATTGCGCATCGGTGGCGCGGGAAGAGAAGACGTAGGCCTCGGTGAAGGTGACCAGTCCGGGATTCTCCATGGCGCCGAGGTTGTACTCGGGGACGAACGCCTGCTCGTACTTGCCGAACGGGTACGGGTAGTCGAAGAGGTCGTGGAAGAAATCGAGGCCGGCCTTGGTGACGGCGAAGATCTGGTCCGGGTCGAAGGAGTCGGCCAGCGAGGCGCGACAGTAGGCCCCGAGCGGCACCTGCAGTCCGCCCCCGTCGGGCAGCGGACGGCGCCAGCTGTCGCTAGCGGCGTGGTACGGCCCGGCCAAGACGGTGGTGATGTAGGTGGAGATGCGCTGGGTCGGCTGGAAGCGGCGGACCGAGTGGCCGGGCGTGGAGGCCATCGGCTCCGTGGAGGCCACGGCGGCGTTTGAGGCGACCGTCCAAGCGTCCGGCGCGGCAATGTGGAAGGTGAAGGAGGCCTTCAGATCGGGCTGTTCGAAATTGGCAAACACCCGCCGGGCATCGGCCGGTTCGTACTGGGTGTAGAGGTAGGTTTTCCCGTCGGCGGGATCAAGAAAGCGGTGCAGGCCTTCGCCACTGCTGCTGTACAGCGCGGTGCCGGTAATGATGGCCTGGTTCTGCGCTTCCAGCCCGGGCAGCAGGATGCGCGATCCGTCCACCACCTCGGCCGGATCCAGCGGACGCCCATTGAGCAGCACGGAGTGGACGCCGCCGTGGATGAAATCCGCGAACACGGTGGAGCCCGGCTCGCTGCAGCCGAAGGTGATGACGGTTTTGGAGATGAAGCCCGGCTCGTTCTGGTCCTCGGCGCCGCGCAGGTCCAGCGAGACCTCATAGCTTTCCACCCGCAGGATGGCTGACCGGGCCGCCGCTTCGTCGCGGCTGAGGTTCTGGTTCGTCATCCGGCCCATTTAACCATGCGGCGGCCGGGAGGGGTGCTGCGCGTCAGCCTCCGGCCATGGCCAGCCAGGCCGCGCCGAGCCCCAGCCCGGCGATCAGCAGCCAGGACAGCAGCGCGGTGGAGATGGCCGGCAGCGAGGAACGGAGCAGTTCGCGCAGACGGACCGCAGACCCCAGACCGAACAGGGCAGCGGCCAGCATGATCTCCTGCACGAGGGCGGTGCCGTCCAGCACAGGCTGCGGCAGCCATCCCGTACTGCGCAGCAGCACCAACGCCAGGAACCCGAGGATGAACAGCGGCACCACCGGCGGTTGTTTACCCGTCGAGCCGGCCCCCATGGCACGGGGCGTTGTGGCCGTGCGGCGCCGGTGTACCGCGACGGCGGCCGCCAGCGGCGCGAGCATCACCACACGCGCCAGCTTCACGACGACGGCGATGGTCAGCGCCGCTGTGCCCGCGCTTTGCGCCGTGGCCACCACCTGTCCAACATCGTGCACCGACGCGCCGGCCCAGAAGCCGAAGACCTCCGCCGGCATGCCGGTGAGGGCCATGACAGCCGGCAGCACCCCGATGGCCAGGGTGCCGCACAGCGTGACCAGGGCGACGGGCATCAGGCTGTCCTGCGGGCGGCTGCCGCGGGCGGCGGCGATGGCGCCAATGGCCGAAGCCCCGCAAATGGCGAAGCCGGCGGCCAACAGCACCGGCTGGTCTCCGGGCAGGCGGTGCCAACGCGCCAGCAGGTAGGTTCCGGCAAACGCGAGCAGCAGCACCAGCACCACCAGCACCAGCGCGAACCAGCCCAGCTCTGCCAGGTCCGACAGTGCCAGCCGGGCACCGAGCAGCACGATCCCGGCGCGCATCAGCGTCCGGGCGCAGAAGGCCAGGCCTGGTTGGCCCGCGCCGCCGGTCCACGCGGCCGTCGGCGGCACGTTGGCGGCCACGATCCCCAGGACGACGGCGAAGGTCATCACCGGGATCGCGGGCACCAGCCAGTGCAGGGCAAAGGAAACGACGACGGCCGTTGCCGCCAGCACAATTCCCGGTCCGGCACGACGCATCCGGCGTTCGAGGCGGGACCGCGAGCCGGCCGGCTGCGCCTCGGGTGGGTTCCGGACTCTCCCGGTCTCGGGCGGCTGGTTTGCGGTCACAAAGCTCCGGCGTTGTGGTGCGACTTACAATCCTGCAGACTTGTGAGCCGATTCGGCGTCGGTCCTGGCCGTGAGCAGTACGCGTTCGTCTTTGCTCAGCACCGTCAAACCGGAATCGGTGACCGTGAAGCCGCGCGCGCGGTCCAGTTCCGGGTCCACCCCGATCGTGGCTCCGGCCGGGACGTGGACGTTCTTGTCCAGGATGGCTCTCCGGACCACGGCGCCTTCGCCCACCGTCACGTTGTCCATCAGGACACTGCCATGGACCTGGGCGCCTTCGGCAACGAAGACGTCGGTCGCGAGCACGGATTCGGTGACCTCTGCCCCCGAAACAACCACGCCCTGGGAGAGCAGGGAGTCGTGGGCCGTTCCCGCAGTGCCGCTCATCCCGCGGACCAGCTTGGCCGGGGGCGAGACGGACTGCCTCGTGTAGATCGGCCACTGCAGGTTGTACAGGTTGAAGGCCGGCAGCGGACTGATCAGGTCCATGTGCGCCTCGTAGTACGAATCCAGTGTGCCGACGTCGCGCCAATACTGCTGGTCGGCCCCGGTGGAGCCGGGAATAGCGTTGGCGGTGAAATCGTAGACCGCCGCCTCGCCGCGTTCCACGAAATAGGGGATGATGTCGCCGCCCATGTCGTGGTCGGTGTCCAGCCGCTCGGCGTCGGCTTCCAACGCCTTCAGCAGGGCATCGGTGTTGAAGACGTAGTTGCCCATGGAAGCCAGGAAACTGTGCGGATCGTCGGCCAGCCCGGCGGTGGTCGCCGGCTTCTCGACGAACGCACGGATCTTGGTCGGTGCATCCGGTTCCGATTCGATGACACCGAACTGATTGGCCAGCGCGAGCGGCTGGCGTACTGCGGCCACGCTGGCGGGCGCGCCGGAAGCGATGTGCTCCTCTACCATCTGGGAGAAGTCCATCCGGTAGACGTGGTCCGCGCCGACCACTACGACGATGTCCGGCCTGGCATCGTGGATCAGGTTCAGCGACTGATAGATCGCATTGGCGCTGCCCAGGAACCAGCTCTTGCCGCGCCGTTGCTGCGCCGGAACCGAGGCCACGTAGTTGCCCAGCTGCGAGGCCATCCGCCAAGTTTCCGAAATGTGCCGGTCGAGGCTGTGCGACTTGTACTGGGTCAGCACCACGATCTGCCGGTAGCCGGAATTCACCAGGTTGGACAGTGCAAAGTCGATCAGCCGGTAGCTGCCGGCGAACGGCACCGCCGGTTTGGCCCGGTCCGCGGTGAGCGGCATCAGCCGCTTTCCCTCGCCGCCGGCGAGTACAACGGCCAGCACCTTCTTCTGTGCCATGTTTTTCCCCCTTCACAGTCGCCACGGCCGTTTCGGACCGAAACGTGACATCCCCCTCCATCCTCACACTAGAGGAAGCCCCCGGCGTGCACTACGTTAGGTTTCGTGCGCGTAGATATTGTGACAAAAGAATTCCCACCGGAGATCTACGGCGGGGCCGGTGTGCATGTTGCCGAACTCAGCCGTGTGCTGGCCGGACGGCTGGATCTGCACGTGCATGCCTTCGGGGCTGAACGGCCGTCCGACTTCCACGGCGCGACGGTCAGCAGTTATGCGGTTCCGGCCGGACTGGCGGAGGCCAACCCGGCCGTGCAGACCCTCGGCGTCGACCTG
Organism: Arthrobacter sp. Dra40; assembly: GCF_059091905.1. Lineage (NCBI taxonomy): Bacteria > Bacillati > Actinomycetota > Actinomycetes > Micrococcales > Micrococcaceae > Arthrobacter > Arthrobacter sp. Dra40. The sequence continues at coordinate 76,081 of NZ_JBNHHB010000010.1, read as the reverse complement.
CAGATGCTGGATGGCTTCGCCGGTGCGGAGCTGATCCATTCACACACGTGGTACGCCAACATGGCAGGGCATCTGGGCTCGCTGCTGCACAATGTGCCGCACGTGTTGAGCGCACACTCGCTGGAGCCATTGCGTCCCTGGAAGGCCGAGCAGTTGGGCGGCGGCTACCGCCTCTCCTCCTGGGCGGAGCGCACCGCCTACGAAGCGGCGGCCGCCGTCATCGCGGTGTCGGCCGGGATGCGCAAGGACATCCTGCGCTGCTACCCGAACGTGGATCCCGCGCGGGTGCAGGTGGTCCACAACGGCGTGGATGTGCAGCAGTGGAAACCGGATCTTAACGACGACGGCGTGCGCGCCCTGGGCATCGACCCGGACCGGCCCAGCGTGGTCTTCGTGGGGCGGATCACCCGGCAGAAGGGCGTGCCGTACCTGCTGCGCGCTGCTGCACTGCTGCCGCCGGAGGTACAGTTGGTGCTCTGCGCCGGCGCCGCCGACACCCCGGAACTGGCGGCCCAGGTCAATGCCCTGATCACCGGCCTGCGCGAAACCCGGGACGGCGTCGTGGTGATCGAGCGGATGCTCCCGCGCGCCGAACTGATCCAGGTGCTTAGCCACGCGACCGTCTTCGCCTGCCCGTCCATCTACGAGCCGCTGGGCATCGTGAACCTGGAGGCGATGGCCTGCGGAGCGCCGGTAGTGGCCAGCGCCACCGGCGGCATCCCGGAGGTGGTCGACGACGGCGTCACCGGTGCCCTGGTTCCGTTGGAACAGGCTGCCGACGGGACGGGAACCCCGCTGGATGAGGAACAGTTCGTGCGCGATTTCGCCGCGGCCTTGAACCGGACTCTCGCCGATCCGGCCGCGGCGCGCCGACAGGGCGAGGCCGGCCGCCGGCGCGCCAAGGAGCACTTCTCCTGGGACTCTATCGCCGGCAAAACCCTGGAGGTCTACCGCAGCGTGCTGGGCTGAGGGAAGCGGCGCACGTACCGCCGCTGCCACGGAGTCTCGACGGCGCCCGGCCGGTAGCGCGCCCTGACGTATTCGACGGCTTCGCTCCGCGGGACGCCGTCCAGGATGGCCATGCAGGCCAAAGTCGTGCCGGTCCGCCCGCGTCCGCCGAAACAGGCCACCTCCACCCGCTCATCCGCCGCCCGGAGCCACGCCTCGCGGAAGGCGGCAGCGGCGTCGTGGAAATCATCCGGCAGCCCAAGATCGCGCCAGCGCACCCAACGCTGTTCCCAGTCGGTGGGCGGCGGTGGCCCGTGCTTCAGGTAGAGGGCGAACTCCGGCAGCGGGCCCGCGGGCATCGGCTTGAGCAAGGCCCGTCCGCGTACCAGCCGCCCCGACGGCAGCCGCAGCACGCCTGGAAGTGCGGGATCCCACGGCGTTCCCATGGCAGAACTTTAGTCCTCCAGCGACACATCCGGGAGCCGGGCCACAGGCGAGATTGGCGTCTCCTCCCGGGTATCAAGAAGGCGTTAAGGCTGGCGGCGCCGCCGTCGTCGTTCCGGCGATGCCGGCCGGCAAGGTTCAGCGCAGGACGATGTCCACCGGACGGGCGAGCGAACGGCCGCGTTCCAGGATGCCGGAGCGGTTGGCGGACTCGTCGCGCAGGACTTCCGTGACGGAGCCGAGGAAGCGTGCCAGGTCCACCTTGTCCTCCGGAGCCGCCAAGAGCAGCTGGAAACCGAACTCGTGGAGCGCATTGATGCTGGCCTCGGCGAAGGCCAGCGACGACTTCACGAACGCCTCGTCCATCATGACCGTGCCGAAGGTGCTGAAGCCCTGACCGGCGATGCCGAGCTGGTAGGCCAGCGCCGAGGCCATGATGAAGGCGGTGAAGCGCTGGCCCTCGCCACCGGACATCAGGCTGGCCTGCAGATTGGTGTAGGCGCGGCCGTCCGCCAGCCGGTTGGTGCAGGTGATGTCCACGTGCGACCGCACGTCCAAAACCTCGGCACGCCAGCGGCGGTCGTCCTCCGAAGCGAGCCGCTCCACGATGCGGTCCAGGGCGAGGTAGCGGGCGTCCATGTCATCGCCGGTCTGCCGCCGGCCCATCACCGGGAGCGCGTTCTTCAGGTCGGTCCGGAACTTGTGCGAAGCGTCCGGGACGGCGTTGGCAATCTCGATCTGCAGGTGGCTGTCCGCGTGGTAGTTGACCCGCCGCAGGATCTGATTCAGCGGCTGTAGCCGCGACGCAATGCTGCGGCGTTCTTCGTCCAACAGCTGGAGCAGGTCGCTGAAGCGTTCGTAGGTGCGGTTGTTGAAGTACTCGCGGAACTCTGCCTCCCGCTGCGGCAGGCCCTCACCCACAATGTCGTGGTAGCGGGACTCATAGTCGGCGGCTGCGTCCAACGAGGTCCCGTAGTCCGACCCCCACTGCCGGTTGTAGGCCTCGAAGATCTTCACCAGCTGGTTGCCAGCCTCCAGTTTGGCCCGCTCCAGCGTGCCGCGGGACGTCAGCAGTTCGCGTTCCACCCTGGTGCTGACCTCGCTGAGCAACTCCAGATCGGTTACGTCGCCATGCGGGGCGAACAATGCGTCAAGTTCGGACGCCAGTTCCTCGGTCAGCTGCCCGGCCGATTCGCCCTCCCCAGCCAGACCGTCGCGGCGGTGCCGCGCGGCAGCCAGCCCGGCGGCCAGTCGGGCGGCTTCGCCCTTGAGAACCCCGATCTTCTCGGTCGCCGCCGTGAGGTCCAGCTCGGCCGTCTCCAGTTCAAACCGCAGCTGCTCCAGGTCCGTGTTGGCGTCCCGGGCCTGCTCCAGCCGTTCTACCGCCGCAGCCACTGCTGCGGCGTGTGCATCAGTGGAGATTTCCTCCCAGCTTCGGGTGTCGGCAGCAATTGCCTTGGCCGCGGCCAGCCGCCGGCCGAGGTCCTGCTGTTCCCGGGCACGTTCGGCAGACTCGGAATCGGCCGTGCCGTAGGTGTCCCGAAGTTCCAGCAGCCGGGTGGCGAGTGCGGCGATCTTGTCCTGGTTGTCGAAGCCCAGCAAGTGGTCCGAGGCCCCGGTGTGCCGGTCGTCCTTCTCGGTGGTGCTGCTGCTGCGCTTGACCGCGCCGCCCAAGGTCACGCCGCGGGGGACCCCGGCCAACTGCTCCGGCTCCACCACACAGACATAGTCGTAATGCGCCGTGATCTTGCGCCGGACCCACTGGCCCATCGCGGTGTCCTTGGTGACCAGCTTAGTGACCAGATCGTCCGTGTCGGCCTCGGACTTGCCCTCCAGTGGAGCACTGACATCGATAATCCGCAGGAAGCCGCGGATATTGTGCTCGTTCAAATACCGCGTGACGGCATTCATCCGCTCGCCCGGCACCAGCAGCGCCGAAGCCAGGGAGCGCAGCGCACGTTCGGCTGCCGGCCGCCAGCGGGCTTCGCCGGGGTCAAGATCGATCAGCTCGCCGGCAAAGGGCAGTTCTTCTTCCGGGATGCCGGTCGCGGCGCAGATCTGCCGTCGGCGTTCCAGGCTCTCCGGGCGGATGTTGCTGCTGCGGCGGCGGAAGGACTCGATTTCCTGCTCCAGCGCCTTGATCTGTCCCTTAAGGCTCCAGGCCTCGCCTTGCGCGTCGTTGCTGCGTTCGCGGACGGATTCGGCCTCGGTGAGCAGTTCCTTGACCAGCACCGCGGCACGGCTGCGCGCTGCCGCCATTCCGCCCGGGCTGAAATCGGCGTCGAGGCCCGCGGTCTCCGCTTCGGCCCGGAAAGAATATTCGACCGACTGGCGGGCCCGCAGCTCGGACTGGGCTGCAGCCAGCTCCCGCTCCAAAGTGGCGACGGCGGCGCCGCCCTCGCTGCCGTACCGTGCGGTCAGCTGTGCCGCCTGCTGCTTGAGTGCGGCGCGTGCAGCTTCAGTCGCCGCCAACTCCTGTGCCGCGGTGGCCGCCTCCGCCTCCAGCAGGTCGATCTGCCGGTCCTGGCACTCGAGGGCCAGCCGGCGCCGGTAGAGCGGCAGCGCGACGTCGGCCAAGACGATGTTGCGATCCAGCTGCGACTGCGTCTGGCGCAGTTGCTGGTGCAGCCGGGGCACGGGAGCCAGCAGATCCCGCTGCTGCCGGACGCGTTCCAGCTGCCGCCGGATGCTGCGCAGGTGGCTGAAGTCCTGCACGGCCTCTTCGGCGGCGGCCAGCGTCCGCGGAGTGTCCAGCACGTGGTTGCGGAAGAAATCGTTGACGGTGCCGCCCAGCCCCTTGCCGGTCTGCAGCGTGCGCAGCAGTCCGAACGCTTTCTCCTGGTCGATGCCCAGTGCCTGCCGGAACCGTTCCGCGAAGGCCTTGTGCGAATCGAAGACCTGGCTGCCGGGCAGCAGCGACTCCAGCGAGGTCTTGCTGAAGCGGCCCGCCATGCCGGACTCCAGCCGGGGGATGTCCAGCGGCTTGTTGTGCAGGACGTAGAAACGGCCCACGTTGTGTTCTGTGCCGTTCATCGGGAGGTCCAGCATCACGGCGAGGCTGGTGGTCTGGCCCAGGGCATTGTCGAAGGTCAGGCAGACCGACGACCAGATGGCGCCCGGACGCTGGTAGAACGTGGCGGTCTGGGAATCATCGCCGTCGGCCGGCGTGGCACCCAGCCGCCCGCGCATGTAGCTGAACGCGGTGCGCCGTTCCTCGGATGCTTGGCCGGAGTTGGTCTGCGCGGCCTCGTTCATCTTGGGCCGGGCGTCCAGTACCTGCAGCATGCCGTCGAAGATGGTGGATTTGCCGACGCCGGAGCCGCCCGTCAACAGCGTGCCCGCGCGGTCCACCCGGATGGTGTGGGCGCCGTCGAAGGTGCCCCAGTTGACCAACTGCACGGACGTCAGTCGGTGCTGGCCCGGGTTGAGCAGCCCGTCCATCGGCAGGATTGTCTCAATGCTCATGCTCAGGCCTCTCCGCCGTCGAAAGCCAACTGATCCGTCTCCGGTGCACCGTCCGCTGGTAGGTTGTCGCCGGCCAGCGAGCCGATCACCGCCGGGATGTCGCCGATGTTCTCGAAAGGCAGGGCCAGTGGCAGAGCCGGCGAAATGACCCACACATCCGGAAGCTCGGTTGCCTGCAGCAGGCGGCGCTCGTTGGCCAGCTTGCGGATGGAGGCGTCGGCCAGATCCTCCACGTGCTTGGCATCGCGCTGTTCCGGATCCACGTAGTCCTGCAGTACTTCGATGACGTCGGCGCGGCTGATCAGCGGCTCGGTTCCGGTGCCGGCGTGCCGATCCTGCACCAGGCGCATGCGCAGCAGCAGCAGCGTCTCTTCCCTGGTCATGTCCCGCTGGCGTTGCAGGGCAGTGGTGTGTGGCTCGGCCATCGGGACCGGGCGCAGCATGGCGACCTTTCGGTCGTCGTCGATGACCAGTTGCAGGAACAGCTCGCTGAGCCGGGAAGCGAGGATCCGCCGGTTTTCCACCACGGTGTCGTAGACCCGGTCCGAGGAGCCGGCGTCCAGATAAGGGCCGCGCAGCAGCCTGATCAGGGCTTGGCGCAGCTTCAACGGCAGGGTGCCCGTATCGCCGTCGAACAATTCGGGCCCGTCGCGGACCTCGTCCCGGGCAGGCGCTTCCTGCTCGGCCGGGTCTTCAAGCTCGTCCGGTTCTTCAGGCCCGGTCCCGTCGTCCAGCCCTGGTTCCTGACGCTCCGCCCCCGGTTCTCGAAGCTCCGTCGCTTCGTCCACCGGGACGCCGTCGTCCAAACTTCCGCCGGGTTCAACGCGGACCTCGGTCATCTCGTTCATGATTCTGCAGCTTTCGTGAAGGTAACGGCGGGCAGCACCGCGGTGCGTTCGCTGCCGTCGATCTGGATCAGGGTCACTGTGTCGGTCGCCTGCGGGTCCAAGGTGCCACCGGAATTCAAGGCACGCTGCAGCAGCCAACGCAGGCTGTTCAGGTGTCGGTGCTCCGGTTCCAACTGGGCGTAGACCGCGGACAGAGGAGCCGTCCCGCGGGCCTCGACGGCGGTGCGCACGGTGTGGGAGAGGACCGCTGCGTCCGCCTGCGGCGTGCGGACCGCACGGTGAATGTCCGCTTCGGTGAACGCCGGCGGTGCCGGCAGCTTGGCCGGGGGCTGATGGTCCTGCGGGTCATAGAGCCGGACCATGCTCACCGATTCGAAGCCGGAGCCGAAGAGCTCGGGCGCGGGGATCACGGCACGGCGGCCCGGCAAGCTGCGCCGGGACTTAAGGATGGCTGCCTCGGCGGCACGGATGGCCTGCCGCAGCTGGATCGATTCGCGGACGTCGTCCGACTGCACAAAGGTGTGCATGCTCTCCGAGAGCCGCCCGTAGATACGGTGGATCTCCGCCGATTGCGCCCGCAGCTGGGGCATGAGCCGCTGCAGTGCCCGCCGGTCCTCGGCATCCAGCGCGTCGGCGAAGTCCCGCTCGAGCACCTCGGCGATGGCCTGTCGGAAGCGCTGCTGCTGCTCCTCGTCGTTCAAAAAGGCCGTGAAGCTCTCGTACGTCCGGCCTTCGCTGGTGCCGCGCAGCCGCTTGTCGGCCTCGAGGACCTCGCCCATGGTGATGCCCTTGGTGGCGTTCGACTCCACGATCTCCGCGCGCAGCGTGTGCAGCATCAGCTCGAGGCCGTCGCGCATCCGCTTGAAATCGGCCGGCAGGCCGGCAGCCAGCGCCAAAACATCGCGGGCGGCCTCCACCGCCGTGGCGTCGGGCAACGACGCCGGTGCTTCGCCGGCTTCCAGCGCGCGGATCTTTTCCTGCCGCTGGTCGATCTCGGCCTGCAGCACGGCGATCCGGGCCTCGGGATCGGGATCGGTCTCATGCGCCAGCGCTTCAACGCGGGTGAGCAGTGTGGCCAGGCGGGAGCTGTTCAGCGACGAGGAAGTCCCGGTCAAGCCGTCCAGGTACTCCAAAAACCGCACGGTGGTCTCGGTGGGTTCGTAGACGAACCGGCCGTCCTCGCGCAGCCGGGACAGGTAGCGGCGGGCCACCCAGTCATCGGCGTACTGGCGGGCTGACCAGTCCGCGCGCAGTTCCACCCCGGCCCGGCGCAGCTCAGCCAGGAACGAGTCGGTGCTGCGGTGAAACTCCTCTAGCGGCAACTGCGGCCGGGAACGGGTGAAAGCGGTCCTGAACAGCGCCGGCACCCACGGGCTGGCGGAGGCGAGCTTGAGGCCGGGCGTGGCGGCCAGCGCCTGCAGCTCCTGCCAGCGGGCAAGGGCATTCTGGGTGAAGGACATGGAAGTGCTTTCCGCCCGCGGAAGGGAGTATCGGGCCCAGAAAATCTTAGCTGGTCCGGCTCCGCTCACGACGGCGGGGCCCCGCCAAGGCGAGCCGTGTCGCCTGGGGGAGCCCCGCCGTCGTTGTCCTAGCCCTTGGCTTCCAGTTTCTGCCGCTTCTGGCTGAGCTTGTCCGCGGCCTTCTTGCGCGCGATAAGTACCTTTTCGTCCATTGGGGCCTGGCCGCTGGCGCGCCGGGAGCGGGCATAGGCCATGGCTTCGTCCTGGCGTTCCTGCTCCGCGCCGCTGGCGATCTTCGCGCGCAGGTGCTCCGGGCCGTAGCCGAAGGCATCCACCAGGTCGCGGGCGTGCGGGCGCAGCCGGGACAGCAGGCGGTTGATGTAGGTACCGAGGATACGGCCGCGTTGCGCCGACAGCCGGCCGTACATCAGGTACCAGCCCAGGTTCTTCTCCACCAGTGACAGCCCGAACAGGTCGCGCAGCCAGGTCAGCACCTGCCGGGTGCCGTGGTCGTCGATCTGGTTGAGTGCGGCGGTGAAGGCTTCCCACTGCAGCAGTTCGGCGTGCGCGCGGGCCGCCTCGATCAGCTCGTGCTGGTGTTCGTTGAACAGCGCCGCGGCCTCCTTTTGCGGAAGCCTGGTGGCGTTGCGCAACGCGCCGCCGATGCCCGCCACCATGGTGGAGACCCGGTCGGTGAGCAGCTGGCGCTGGGTTTCCGGATCCTTGAGGTAATTGGCGCTCTTGCGCTCCGATCCGCTGTCCGCGAAGGTCTGGGCCACCTGGCGCAGCCCGGTGCGGTGCAGGGTGACGTCGGCCGCCTGGTGGGCCACCCAGCGGGCCATCACGCCGAAGTCGGCATGGCGGAATTCATTGGCGTAGTCCGCCAGCAGGCGCTTGGCCACCAGTTGCAGCAGCACCGTGTTGTCACCTTCGAAGGTGGCGTAGATGTCCAGATCGGCGCGCAGGGCGGCGAACCGGTTCTCGGCCAGGAAGCCGGCGCCGCCGGTCGCCTCGCGGCACTCCTGCAGCGTGTCCAGGGCGTGCCAGGTGCTGAGCGACTTGAGCGCCGCCGCCAGGGTTTCCAAATCCTGCCGGTCCTCGTCGGTGTCATGGGCGCCGGAGAAGACGTCATCGAACTTCTGCAGCAGCTGTTCGTGCGCGAATGACGCGGCGTAGGTGGTGGCCAGCCGGGGCAGCAGCCGGCGCTGGTGGCGCTGGTAGTCCAGCAGCACCTCTTCTGCCGTGTCCGAGGAAGCGTTGAACTGCCGCCGTTCGGTGGCGTAACGGACGGCGATGGCCAGCGCCACCTTGCTGGCGGCCACCGCGGCGCCGTCCAGCGAGACCCGGCCCTGCACCAGGGTTCCCAGCATGGTGAAGAAGCGGCGGCCGGGGCTGGCGATGGGGGAGGAGTAGGTGCCGTCCTCCGCCACATCGCCGTACCGGTTCAGCAAGTTGGTGCGCGGAACGCGGACCTGGTCGAAGTGCAGCCGGCCGTTGTCGATGCCGTTCAGGCCGCCCTTGTAGCCGTCGTCCTCGCCGCCGATGCCGGGTAGGAAATTGCGCTGCTCGTCGCGAAGGGGGACGTAGAACGCGTGCACTCCATGGTCCACGCCATGGGTGATCAGGTGGGCGAACACCACGGCGGCCAAACCGTCATTGGCGGCGTTGCCCAGGTAGTCCTTCCACGCGGCGCGGAACGGGGTGTGAATGATGAATTCCTGCGTCTCCGGTTCGTACGTGGCGGTGGTGGCGATGCTGGCAACGTCCGAGCCGTGGCCGGTCTCGGTCATGGCGAAGGCGCCGGGAGTCTTCAGGCTCATGATGTCCGGCAGCCACCGGTCGTGGTGTTCGGTGGTGCCCAGGTGCAGCACGGCTGCCCCGAACAGGCCCCACTGGACGCCGGCCTTGATCTGCAGCGAGGGGTCGGCGGTGACCAGTTCCTCGAAGCCGGCGATGTTGCCGCCATGATTGTCCTCGCCGCCCAGCCGCCGGGGGAACGCACGGTGGACCGTCCCGGCATCCACCAGGTACTTCAACTGACCCACCACCCGTTCGCGGTGCTCCTCCATCGGCAGGCCGTCGATCCGGTGGATTTCCGGCCGGCCGGCGAGGTCGCGCGCGGCCTTGCGGATCTCGGCCCAGCGACCCAGCAGGACCTCGCCGAGCCCGGCCACGTTAACGGTAGCGCCGCTGTCTTCGACCGGTTCCGGGGTTTCGGCAGTGGGGGGATACGTCATCGGTTGTTCCTTCAGTCGTCACGAGTAGGTCGGATGGTCAGAAGCGGCTGCTGCGAAAGCGTCGGCGGCAGCGTGGCGAACTCAGGCGCTGCCGGCCTGGGCGGGCGGCCCGAAACCTGCTCCCGGGTCCGCACGGCTGGGTGCGACTCCGTAGAGGAGCCATTGGGTGAGCAGGCTGGTCATCAGCTCCGGGCTTGGTTTGCTGCCGTCATCGGGTGCGGCCAGCCAGCGTTCGCCGGCAGCACGCACCATGCCGATGGCGGCCCGCGGCCAGTAGGAAGCCGCGGCCAGTTCCATGGCGCTGTCCGCGGAGGCGCTCAGGTGGCCGCGCAGCGGGGCCTCGATCATCGCCGTCACGTTGGCGAAGAAATCATGAAGCACCGCCGAACTGCCGTTCTCCGGGGCAGCGTCGGCCGGCGCCGGCTCGCCGTGCAGTTGCTGCGGAACCGATGGATCAAAGGGGCCGTCCCGGGTGACGAACGCATAGACGTGCGGCGAGGATTCCGCCATCTGCAGGTAGACCGAGACCATGGCGTGGAGGCCTTCCTGCGGCGTGGTCGCGCTGGCGGCGGCCTCCTGCAGCCGGGCCTGCATGCGGCCGATGACCACTTCGCCCATGGCCTGCTGCAGCCCGGCTTTGTCACCAAAGTACCGGTAAAAAACGGGCTTGGAGGTTCCGGCGGCCGCCGCGATGTCCTCCATCGAAGCGTCGGGGCCCAGCCGGTGCACGGCGTGGCGGGCGGCGCGGATCAGTTCCCGGCGGCGTTCGGTCCGGTGGCGGTCCCAGCGGGCGGAGCGGCCGTCGGGCCCAGGCAGTGGAACCGCAGGGCGGACTGTGGCGCTATTCACGTTACCCAGCGTATCAGGTACGCTTGGTTACGGTAACAGACTTCGTTCGCCCTGCACCCGATTCACGAGGAGAGCCTTCATGGCCGCTTCACCTGACGCCACCGGCACACGCCCCGCCAATGTTCTGCGCAAGGCAGTCATTATCGGCGGCAACCGCATCCCGTTTGCCCGCGCCAACGGGGCCTACACCCAGGCCAGCAACCAAGACATGCTGACCGCCGCCTTGGACGGGCTGGTGGCCCGCTTCGGGCTGCAGGATGAACGGATCGGCGAGGTGGCCGCCGGCGCCGTGCTGAAGCACTCGCGCGATTTCAACCTCACCCGTGAAGCGGTCATTGGATCCGCGCTGTCGCCGGAAACGCCCGCCTATGATCTGCAGCAGGCGTGCGCCACCGGGCTGGAAACAGTGATGGGCCTGGCCAACAAGATCAAGCTGGGGCAGATCGATTCCGCCATCGCCGGCGGCGTCGATTCTGCCTCCGATGCGCCGATTGCCGTGAGCGAGGGGCTCCGGGCGGTGCTGCTGGAACTGCACCGCGCCAAGTCCGTGCAGCAAAAGCTGACCACCCTGGCCAAGCTGCGGCCCAAGGACCTGGCACCCAACGCGCCGGATACCGCCGAGCCGCGGACCGGGCTGTCCATGGGCGAGCACCAAGCGCTGACCACCGCGGCGTGGAACGTCACCCGCGAGGCGCAGGACGAGCTGGCCCTTGCCAGCCACCGCAACCTGGCGGCCGCCTATGAGCGCGGGTTCTTCGACGACCTGATGACGCCTTACCGCGGCCTCGCCAAGGACTCCAACCTGCGGGCCGACACCACGCTGGAGAAGCTGGCCAAGCTGCAGCCGGTCTTCGGCAAGAATTTGGGCGCTGAAGCGACCATGACTGCCGGAAACTCCACACCGCTGACCGACGGTGCCTCCGCGGTGCTGATCGGTTCGGAGGAGTATGCCCGGAGCAATGACCTGCCGGTGTTGGCCGAAGTGGTCGACGCCGAGGCGGCAGCAGTGGATTTTGTGCACGGCAAGGAAGGCTTGTTGATGGCCCCCGCCTACGCCGTTCCGCGGCTGTTGGCTCGGCAGGGTTTGACCTTTGCGGATTTCGATTTCTTTGAGATCCACGAAGCCTTTGCCGGCACGGTGCTGTGCCATTTGGCGGCCTGGGAAAGCGAGGAGTTCTGCCGCAACAAGCTGGGCCTGCAGAAGCCGTTGGGCGCCATCGACCGGACCCGCCTGAACGTCAACGGTTCGTCGCTGGCGACCGGACATCCCTTCGCCGCGACCGGTGGCCGGCTGGTCGCCACCCTCGCTAAGATGCTGCGCGAAAAGGCCGACGCCGAGTCTGGCCCCACCCGCGGTCTGATCTCCGTATGCGCCGCCGGCGGCATGGGCGTGGTGGCTATTCTGGAGGCAAACTAATGGCCGACCGCTACCTGGACTTGGTTAACGCCGGGCCCGTGAAGAGTCTCGCCAAAAAGCTGGGACTGCCCCAGCCTGCCGTGCTGCGGCGCTACCGGCCGGGCGCTCCGCTGCTGCCCGGTCCCGTCTTGGTGCTCGGCTCCGGGTCCGGCGCCGACGTCCTGGCCAAGGAACTGCTCGGCTGGGATCTGGATGTCCGACGGCATGTGGCGCCGAGGGAACGGCTGGGCGGCATGGTGCTGGTGCTCGACGAACTGGCCTCGCCGGAAGAACTGGCGGATCCGATGCTGGCCGCCGGGGCCAGCCTCAGGGACCTGGCTCCCGGCGGCCGGATCGTCACGATCTCCCGCCCCGCGACCGGCACCGGACAGCCCGCCCAGGCCGCGGCCCGGCAGGCGGTGGACGGGGCCTTGCGGTCGCTGGCCCATGAGCTGCGCGGCGGTGCCACCGGCAACGGGATTGTGCTGGCCGAGGGCGTGGATGCCGGTGCGCCGGCCGTCCTCGGGGCCCTGCGCTTCCTGCTCTCCGGTCGGAGCGCCTACGTCAACGGGCAGTTCCTGCTGGTGGGCTCCGGCGCGGCCTCGACGCCGGCGGACCCGGACCGTCCGCTGGCGGGCAAGGTCGCCGTCGTTACCGGTGCCGCCCGCGGCATCGGCGCAGCGATCGCCGAGACCCTGCACCGCGACGGTGCCCGGATCATTGCCGTCGACGTCCCCGCGGCCGGCGAGCAGCTGGCCGCGGTCGCCAATCGGGTCGGCGCCACCGCCCTGCAATTGGACATCACCGCGCCGGACGCGGGCGCGAAGATCGCCGCCCATGCCGCGGAGCGGAACCACGGGCTGGACATCGTGGTGCACAATGCCGGCATCACCAGGGACAAGCTGCTTGCCAACATGGACCAGGCGAAATGGGACGCGGTGATCGCGGTCAATCTCTCCTCGCAACTGAGGATGAACGAGCAGCTGCTGGCGTCGGGCGCCCTGCGCGAAGCACCACGGGTGGTGTCGCTGGCCTCCACCAGCGGGATTGCGGGCAACCGCGGGCAGACCAACTACGCCGCCTCCAAGGCCGGCATCATCGGCATGGTCCGCGCGTCGGCGGCCGCCTTTGCGGACGCCGGCGGCAGCATCAATGCCGTCGCTCCTGGCTTTATCGAGACGGACATGACCGCCCGGATGCCGTTCCTGACCCGCGAAGTGGCACGCAGGCTGTCCTCGCTGCAGCAGGGCGGCAGGCCGCTGGACGTCGCCGAAGCGGTCTCCTTCCTGGCCAGCGATGCCGCGGGCGGGATCAATGGTCAGACGCTGCGCGTCTGCGGCCAGAGCATGGTCGGCGCATGAGCGAGGTCATCCTGGGGGAGATGCCCACGCTCTCGCGGCTCTATCTCACAGCTGCTTCTACAGCGGCGCGGCACAAGCTGGGCGTCGGCCAGCAGACCGAGCAACTCCCGGCGGCGCGGCATACCGTCGACGGCGTGCACATCGCCCCGGAGCGGGTCAGCAGCTTCCAGCAACTGATGCACGGCACTGTGCGGGACACCTTGCCCTCGGTGTTCCTGCACTCGGTTGCCTTTCCCGTGGCGATGAGCGTGATGACGCGGCCGGACTTCCCGCTTCCGCTGCTCGGCATGGTGCATCTGGCCAACCGGGTGAACCACCTGCGGCCGGTCCACTTCGCCGAGCCGTTGACCGTGACGGCCTGGGCCGAAGGCCTGCGCGGCCACCATGCCGGCACCCAGGTGGAACTGCATACCCGGATCGAGGCCGGGGGCGAAACCGTGTGGGAAGGCGTATCGGACTATCTGGCCAAGGCGGTCTACCTGCCTGGCCTGGACAAGGCATTGAAGCCGGAGCGCACCGATTTCACCCCGCCGCAGCCGACTGCGCGATGGCGCCTCGGTCCCGAAGCCGGCCGCGAGTACGCCGGTGTATCCGGTGACTTCAACCCCATCCACTTGAGCGCGGTGTCGGCCAAGATGCTGGGACTCAAGCGGTCCATCGCCCACGGCATGTACCTGGCCTCCCGGGTCCTGACCAGTGTGGAAGCCACGGCCAGCGAACCGTTCAGGTGGCGCATTGACTTCGCTGCTCCGGTCTTCCTGCCCGCCACGGTGGCCGTCCGAATCCATGACACGGAACGGGACGGATCGTGGGAAGCGTCCGAGTTCACCGGCTGGGGTGAGCGCAGCCACCGGCTCCACTTCACGGGCAGCGTCAACACCCTCGCGGGGTAGCACAGGACCCCGGCAGCCCCGGTTCAGGTGGCAGCCGCCTTGCGTTCCAACACGTCGCGTTCCCGGTCGTTCTTGGCCAAGGCGGCTGCGGCGGCGAACTCGGCCCGTGCCTCGTCCGGCCTGCCGAGCCTGGCCAAGAGCTCGGCCCGGACGCTGGGCAGCAGATGCGATCCGCGCAGCGCCCCCGCCGCGACCAAATCGTCCACGATGGCCAGCGCTGTCGCGGGCCCGGTTGCCATGGACACGGCCGCCGCCCGATTGAGCTCGACCACCGGGCTGGGCGCAATCCGGCCGAGCGCCTCATAGAGCAGCACGACCTGTGCCCAGTCGGTCCGGTCGACGCTGGGCGCCACCGCATGGCACTCGGCAATGGCGGCCTGCAGCGCGTAATTCCCGCGGCCGCGGCCCAGCCCGTCGGCCCGGGCCAGGGCCGCGCGACCGCGTCCTATCTGCGCGCGGTCCCAGCGGGTGCGGTCTTGGTCGGCCAGCAGCACGGGGGTGCCGTCGGGCCGGGTGCGGGCGCCGAACCGCGCGGCCTGGAGTTCCATCAGGGCGACCAGCGCGTGCGCCTCGGGTTCCCGCGGCACCAGCGAAACCAGCACCCGGCCGATCCGCAGGGCTTCGCCGGCCAGATCCGGCCGGATCCAGCGTTCCCCGGAGGTAGCCGCATAGCCTTCGGTGAACATCAGGTAGATGACCCGGAGGACACCGCCCAACCGCGGCCCCCATTCGTTCGGTTCCGGGACGTCGAAGGGGACTTTCGCCGCGGCCAGCGTCTTCTTGGCGCGCACAATGCGCTGCTGGACCGTTGCCACGGGGAGCACGAACAGTCTGGCGATTTCCTCGCTGGACAGACCGCCCACGATCCGCAGGGTCAAGGACACTTGGGCCTCCCGGGAGAGCACCGGATGGCAGGCGGTGAAGACCAGCCGGAGCACGTCGTCCGGCACCGGGTCCCAGGAAGTGGCGGCCTCGTCCTGCAGCCCGCGGGCCAGCAGCTGGTAGCGGTCGTCGAGGCGTTCGGCCCGGCGCCAGGCGTCGATCGCCTTGCGCTTGGACACAGTGGTCAGCCAGGCGGCAGGATTGCGCGGCAGGCCGGTGTCCGGCCATTGGAGCAGGGCATCGGCGACGGCTTCCTGCGCCATGTCCTCGGCAAAGCCGACGTCACCCGTGGCCCGGGCCAGCGCGGCGACGATCCGGGCACCTTCGATGCGCCACACGGCATCCAGCCGGCGCCTGACTGCCGCTGCCCGCTCCGCGTCCGTCCCCGGCGCCGCTGCCCGCTCCGCATCTGTCCCCGCCACGGCTGACCCCTCCCGCTGCGCGGGGGCTACGCGTTCTCCGCGCGCAGCTTCGCCTCTTGTTCGCGCCAGCCTTCTTCCTTCTTGATGTACTCGTTGTCGGAGAACTCGGCGAAATCTGCCGCCTCGGTCACGCGGCGCACCTCCAGCTTGGAGCCGGGGCCCAGCGGACAGCGGCTGGCCCACTCCGCAGCTTCTTCCTTGGAAGCCACCTGGACGATCCAAAAGCCGTTGAACAGCTCATGGGTTTCGCCGTAAGGGCCGTCGGTGACAATCGGCGGATCTTCCGAGAAGTCGACGACGAAGGACGTCCCGTCGGACAGGTCGGCCAGGCCATCACCGCCGAGCATGATGCCGGCGTTGATCATGGACTCGTTGTAGGCGCCCATCTTGTTGATCATTTCTTCAAACGGCATGGCCTTGGATGCCTCGAGGGCTTCGTCGGTGGACCGCATGATGAACATGTACTTCACGGTTGTCTCCTTCTGTGTCCGAGGGCGCGGTGTGCGCCTTCCACTATGCCGTCGAACGGCGAACATGGATATCGACACAGGCGGAAAACTTTTTCGGGGCACCGTGTCGGCTTTCGTTCCGGCCGCCACCGCCGCCCTTATGCTGGCCCTATGACCACCGATGCTCAGTTTGCCGACCGCGCCCGGACGCTCGATGCCGCCGATCCGCTGGCCGAATACCGTAAACGTTTTGTGGGCCACGACGATGAGTCCATCACCGCCTACCTGGACGGCAATTCGCTGGGTCGGCCGCTGGCCGCCAGCGTGGACCGGGTCCGTGACGTGATGCTGCAGCAGTGGGGCGGACGGCTGATCCGGGCCTGGGACGAGGGCTGGCTGGCGCTGCCCGAGCGGATCGGCGACGAATTGGGCCGGGTGGTGCTGGGCGCCGCTCCGGGCCAGTGCGTGGTGGCCGATTCCACCACCGTGCTGCTCTACAAGTTGGCCCGTGCCGCGATCGCGGCACGCCCCGGCCGGCGGCGCATCCTGGTGGACCGGGACAATTTTCCGTCCGACCGCTTCATCGTGGAGGGCATTGCCGCCGAATGCGGCCTGGAGCTGGACTGGCTCGAACCGCCCCACGGCGGGGGAGTCACGGCGGCAGCCGTGCGCGCCGCCGTCGGGCCGGACACGGCGCTGGTCTTGCTCAGCCATGTGGCGTACCGCTCCGGCTACATTGCGGACATTCCTGCCATCACCACCGCGGCGCACGACGCCGGTGCCCTGGTTTTGTGGGATCTGTGCCATTCCGCCGGGGTGCTGCCCGTGGAACTGGATGCGTGGGGCGTGGACCTGGCCGCAGGCTGCAGCTACAAGTACCTGAACGGCGGCCCGGGCGCGCCCGCCTGGGCCTACGTGAGGACAGAGCACCAGCACTTCCAACAGCCGATCCAGGGCTGGCTGGGCAGTTCGGAACCCTTCGAGATGGGCCAGGGCTACCAACCTGCCGGCGGCATCCGCCGGTTCGCCTCCGGGACCCCACCGATCCTCGGGATGACCGCGATTCAGGACATGATCGCGCTGATCGACGAGGCCGGCCTGGCCGCCGTCCGGGACAAGTCCGTCGCCCTGACCGAATTCGCCATCGAAGCCGTGCAGGCGACGTTGGCCAACTTCGGCGTCGCAATCGCTTCGCCGCTGGATCCGGCAGAACGCGGTGGACACGTCACCATAGACCATCCGGCCTTCAAACACGTGACGGCCCGGCTCTGGGAACAGGGCGTGATCCCGGACTTCCGCGAACCGGACGGCATCCGGCTGGGACTCTCGCCGCTGTCCACCAGCTTCGAGGAAGTCCGGCGCGGCATCGCGGCTATCCGCGCCGAGCTGGAACGCGCCTAACTGGAGCGGGCTGGCTCGCCCTACGGACCATACGGATCTCGTGCAGGCCGGCCCAGAGGTCGGTCAATGGTTCACGGCGGCCGTCCGGAGCGAACCCATGCTTGCGGTAGAACGCTTGGGCGCGGGGATTGTCCTCGAGAACCCACAGCAGCGCCGGCTCGCTGCCGATGGCAGCCTCCAGCAGCCGCAGTCCTAACCCGGTACCGTAGGCCTGCGCCAACACGTAGAGCATCTGCAGTTCGTACGGCAGGCCGACGTCGCCGTCGTCGTCCTGGGCGGGGCCGGCGCCGGCACAGCCCACTATCCGGCCGGAAGTGTCCTCTGCAATCCACAGTTCCGCTCCTGCCGCCAAGCCGCGTGCCCACCAGTCGATCTGCTGCTTCCGACGCGCGGCCTCGGCGGCAAAGAAGGATGCGGGACGCAGCGCGGCGTAGGTTTCCCGCCACGCAGCCAGCTTCATGTCCAGGGTTGCGGGAACATCATCGCCGGTGGCGCGGCGGACGCGGTAATCGGGAGTTGGCACCCATGAATCTTAGCGGTGCCAGCAGGCCGTCACCGGCGGAAGTGGTCCACCGCCAGCTGGTAGCTGTGTGCCGTCAGCGCAGCGGTCTGCTCCCAGCCGAAGGAGGAGGCGTGCACGGCCGCGTTGACGCCCAGCCGTCGGCGGAACTCCGGATAGTCGTGCAGTTCGCGCAGCGCACCGGCCCACCGAGCCGGATCGTGTCCGTCCACCAGCAAGCCGGTGAGACCGTGGCTGACCGCCACCGGCAGACCGCCCACGTTGGTGGCAACCACAGGGGTCCCGCATGCCTGCGCCTCCAGCGCCACAAGCCCGAACGATTCGCTGAAGGACGGAACCGCCACCACGTCGGCGCTGCGGAAGGTGGCCGCCAGTTCGGCTGGCTCCACGGGCGGCGAGAGCGCCACGATGTCGTCCAGCCCCAGCTGGGTGGCCAGCGCAGGCAGGTCCAGCTCGGCGGCCCCGCTGGCCTCGCCGGTGATGGATATCTGCAGCCGGATGTCCGGCCGTTGCCGGCGAAGTTCCGCCGCCGCGGCCAGCAGCACTTGCGGCCCCTTGAGCGCCTGGATCCGGCCGGCGAAGACCAAGTGGAAGGTCTCCGGCCCTAGTCCGGCTGCCGCCCGGTCCTGCTGCCGGCCCTCCGGCCGAAAAGTCCGCAGGTCCACGCCGGGCGGGATCACGTCCACCGTCCCCAAGTCGGCGCCGTAGAGGTCGGCCAACTCGCACGCCTCCGTCAGCGTGTTGGCGATCAGCCGGCCCGCCCCGGAGGCAATGGCTTGTTCGCCGCGGACCCGGGTTTCCGGCTCCGGTGCCTCGCCGGGCTGCAGGTGCAGATTCTTGACCAGCCCCATCGTGTGCATCGAATGCACCAGCGGAATCTGCCAGTCCTGCTGCAGGCGCAGTCCCACCGCACCCGAGAGCCAATAGTGCGAGTGCAGCACGTCATACCTGGCGCCGTCGCGCTGGGCGAACTGGCGCAGCGAGGCCTCCAGCGCGGCCAGCCGCTGCGGCACCGCTTCCTTCGCCACGGTGTCGGCCGGCGCCCCGTCCAGATGGATCACGCGCACGCCCGCCCGCGGATGCTCCACCGGTTCCTGCCCGTCATGTTGGGAGCGGGTGAAAACGTCGACGGCGGTGCCCAGCGCCGCTTGTTCCCTCGCCAGCGCCCGGACGTAAACGTTCATGCCGCCGGCATCGCCTCCGCCGGGCCGGGCCAGCGGCGAGGTGTGCAACGACAGCACGGCGATGCGGTCCGCGCCGACCATGCTCCACCTCCGTGCCGTGTGCCCGGCCGGTACGTCTCCAGCCGTGGATAACCGACCTGCTGCCGATTTTGTCTAGCAGCAACTTTAGCCGTCCCGACACGGGGCAGCCGCTCGATGACAAGTCAGTGCATGGTGAAGCGGTTGGCGACCGCGTCGTGGGCCCCGGGTATGTGGGTCAGCGCGCGGAACACATGATTGCGGGCGGCGAGCACTGCCGCTGGCAGCGGCCGTCCCAACGCCATGTTCAGATGCGCTTGCCAGGTGGCGGTGGCTGCAGCCCGCAGCCGGTCCGCCTCGTACTGCCGCAGCGCCGCCGCCGTCGGCTCGCCCCGCAGCGCCGCGGCCACGATCGGGGCCAAGGCGGCCGCGTCCAGCCAGCCCAGGTTCATGCCCTGCCCGCCGATCGGGCTGATTTGGTGTGCCGCATCACCGATCAGCGCAAGACGGCCCGCGACCAAGCGGCGCGGCATCCTGGAACTGACCGAGAAGGCGCTGAGCATGGAGCAACTGTCCGGTTCCGGCCGGACGCCGGTGCGCCGGGCGATCAGGGAAGCCAGGCCGGCGGCCGTGGGATGGCTGACCACGCCCGGCATCCGGGCCACCCAGCGACGGGTGCCGCCGGGCAGCGGAAAGGATTCGACGATTCCGCCGGCCTCCAAATAGAGCACGGCGGTGCTGCCGTCCGAGGTGGTGTCGGCGAAATCCCCCATCAGGTAGGCATCCGGATAGGTCCGCGTACGCACCGCGACGCCGCATTGCCGGCGCAGGGCCGAATACGCGCCGTCGGCAGCGACGACCAGCCGGGCGCGGACCGTGGACATATCAGGGCCCGCTGAAGGTTCCCTGTCCAGGTCCGCTGCAGGATCAGGATCCTCCGCCCGGCGCGGCCCTGCGCCCGCGTACGTTCCGGATCCCGGCCCCGCGCCCACGCGGCAGGACAGCGTGACGGTCGCCCCGTCGTCGTCCGCGCGGTGCACCTGCACGCCGCGCTGCAGGGCACCCGGACGCAGCGCTTCCAGCTGTTCCTCCAGCAGTTGTTCGGTGACTACCTGCGGCACGGCCAGCACGTAGGGATGCCGGCCCGGGACCGCGTCGAAGGACAGCGATGCGACCTCGCGGCCGCGGCTGCGGGCCGTGCCCCGACGGATGCGGACTCCTGCCGCCAGCAGCGCGGGGCCCACGCCCGCGTCGTCGAGCACGGCCAAGGCCGGCGGATGGATCCCGATCGCGCGGGAATGTGTGCTGCGCGCCGTCCGCCGCTCCAGCACCGCCACGTCCAGTCCGCGCCGGGCCAGGAGGAGGGCCATGAACAGCCCCACCGGGCCGCCGCCCACGACGGCGACATCGTGCAGCTTCTCCGAGGCCCGAGGGGTGCTGGTCCGGCGCCTCGGGGAGAGCAGCTCAGCCATCGGTCCCACGGACCAGCAGCTGGCGGAATCGGGAGTCCCGTACCACCTGCCAATCCGCCGGCACCGCGGCGCGAAGCTCCGCCGGCGTGTAGCTGCGGCGGATGGAGGTCAGGCCGTCGCGGCGGATCAAAGAACGGTGGAAGAACGGCAGCGTCCCGGCGGCGAACAGTACATACGCCGGGCGGCTGCGGATGATGTCGCTGTGCACCGCGAGCGAACGCGTCAACTGCCGCGAGTCCTCCAACAGGCCCGTCAGCTCCGCGGCGGTCAGGTGGTGCAGCAGGTGGTTGGACACCACCGCGTCGAAACGACGCCCTTCGGCGACCAGCTCCGCGCTGAAGGCCTGCCGGAACTCCAGTCCCGGCAGCAGCGGCCGCGAGATGGCGAACTCGTGCGCGCGGGGGTCGGGATCGATGGCAGTGATCCGCAACCCCAGGCCGTCGCGGGCCGCCCAACGCGCGAGCATCCGCGGCACGTCGCCGCCGCCGGAGCCAATATCCAGCAAGGTGGGATGCTCGATGGCGGCCAGGCGCGGCCGGAGCAGCCGCCTGTAGATGCCGTGCCAACCCGAAACCGCCCGGTTGATCAGCGGAAACTGGGCATAGGTACGCCGGAGCATGGCGGGATCACAGTCAGGTTTGTCCATTTCCTCCACCGCGTCGGTGGCGCGCGTGGCGAGGAAGGTTGACCTGCTGTACGCCGGAGAGTGCGGGGCCACGGCGGTCCGCTCCGGCTAGACCGCGGCTGCGGCGGCGGTACTTTGGGCCTGCAGCGTCACGGCCGGAACGGTCTTGGTGAACAGGCCGGTTTCCACCGTCAGACCCGGGCCGAAGGCCATGGAGCAGATCCTTTCCTCGGCGGCGCCCGGCGGTAGCTCCAGAATGTGCTTGAGCACGAACATCACCGTGGCGCTGGACATATTCCCGTAGCGCCGCAGCGTTTCGCGGGCCGGCACCAGTTGTTCCTCGGTCAGCGCGAGCTTAACCTCCACCTTGTCCAGGATGCTCCGTCCGCCCGGGTGGATCGCCCAGTGCTCGATGTCGCGGTACGGTTTGGCCGCGAGCGCCGGTTCACGGGCCAGCAGCGGCTCCAGGGCGCCGACGATATGTTCGTCGATGATGTGCGGAACATAGGTGCCGAGGACCATCTCGAAGCCTTCGTCGCCGATGTTCCAGGCCATGGACTCTTCGCCCACCGGGGTGAGGATGGTTTCAAAGTGGTCCAGCCGGATGGCCGGTCCGGTCTCGTCCAGATCGCGTGCGGTAATGACCGCGGCTGCCGCCCCGTCCGCGAACAGAGAGGAGCCAACAATCGTGTCCGGGTCGTTGGACGTGCGCACATGCAGCGTGCACAGTTCCGCCGCCACCACCATGACGACGGCTTGCGGATCGGCGTCGCAGAACGACTTGGCTGCGCGGAGCGCCGGGAAGGCGGCGTAGCAGCCCATGAAGCCCAGATGGTAGCGCTGCACGCCCGGATTGAGTCCGAGGGCCCGGACCACCTTGTAGTCCGGGCCGGGATTGAAGAATCCGGTGCAGGAGACGGTGATCAGGTGCGTGATGTCCGCCGGGCCGATCCCCTCACACGCGGCCAGCGCCTTGCCAGCGGCTTCTATGAACAGCGGGGTGGCCTTGGCCGCGAAAATGTCGTTGCGGACCTTGGTGCTGGGGGAGAGCAGCTCCCGGGAACCGGCGTCGAAGAACACCGGATTCTCGGCCCGCTTTGCCGTGGTGAGTTCGTCGACGGCCGCGTGCCGCGTGTCGATGCCGGACTGGTCGAACGAGGTGGTCACCAGCCGCCGCCCCAGACGCGTCAGCCCGGGCTGCGCGGCAAACACATCACGCGCCTCGGACTGGATCAGGACCGTCTCCGGAACAGCGGTTTCCAAGGACCTCAGCGTGACCGTCATAGTCCATTCTTAGGGCAGCCGGCCGGGGAAAACAATGGACCGCCGCCCCGGAGACCCGGCTGAACCGCATCACCGGCGCGCGCGTCTTACCGGATAAGGGCCCTGCCCGGAGCCTAAGGAGCGGAATCCGATGGACTACGAAGTCAATGCGCTGCCGCTGCACGTGCTCTTGGTCCACGCCACGGTGGTGTTCATTCCACTCACCGCGCTGTGCATTGTGCTCAGCCTGGTCTGGCCGGCGGCCCGGCGCCGGTTGGGGATCGTCACCCCGCTGATTGCGCTGTTGGCTTTGGTCATGGTGCCGGTCTCCCAGCAGGCAGGGCACTGGTTGTTCCTGCGGATCGACCAGACGCCGCAGGCGATGGAGCACATGCGCTTGGGCGACATGATGCTGCCCTGGGTGATCGGCCTGTTCATCGCGGCGCTGGGCCTGTGGCTCTGGTTCCGCTATGGAACGACGGCGGCGGCCTCCTGGCGGCGCAAGCTCGGCGCCGGGTACCGCATCATCGCGGCGGTGCTGGTCGTCGTCGTGCTGGCGGTGTGCGCCGGTGCCACGGTGGCGGTGGTGCTCACGGGTGAGTCAGGATCGCGGGCGGTCTGGGAGGGGCGCTTTTCCGAGCCGCCGCCGCTGCCTTAGCGTCGCTAACCAGACCTGGGCGCCGCCGTGCTACCCGCCGAGACGGTGGTAGGAGGAGGCGAAGTGGATCAACGGATCGGCGCTCTCCGCACCGGGAGCGTCGCGGCCCATGGCCAGCACCTCGCCGACGATCAGTAAATGGGTCGCCGCCGGATGCACGGCGGTGGTCTTCAATTCGAACCATGCCGGCGCTCCGCCGATCACGGCAGCGCCGGTGACCGGGCCGCGCCGGTATGGAACCTGGTTGAGCAGGCCTTCTACCGGGTTGCCGGGGCTCGCCAGCCAGTTCGCGGTGCCTTGGTGATGGGTTGCCAGCAGGCTCAGCGCCCACGTCCCGGAGCTCGCCACCGCGTCGCAGATTCTGGACTCCTCGAAGAGGCTGACCAGCATGGTGGGCGGGTCGTAGGAGACGGAGAGGTAGCCGCTGACGGTTGCCGCGTAGTCCCGGTTCCGCCACCGCGTGGAGACCACCGCGACGCCTGCAGCGAAGTCCGCACTCAAGTTGCGGTACAAGTCGATGTCCCGCTGGTCCGGTGCGTCCGGCCGAAGCCGATGGCCGGCCAGCTCTCCGTCCAGTTCCATGCCGCCATCTTTGCACGCGGGCCCCTGTGCCATGGACCGGGGGTTCATAACGTCATCAACCGATGATAGAAAGTAAGCACCCTGATCATAACGAGTGGAGCACAGATGGCCCAGCGGCTGGTCGCAGACCTCATGGTGGAACGGCTCCAAGCCTGGCAGGTGCCCCGCATCTTCGGTTACAGCGGGGACGGCATCAACACCTTTATGGGTGCACTGCGGCGGGCCGGAACGGTGGAATTCGTGCAGGCCAGGCATGAGGAGAACGCCGCCTTCATGGCGGTGGGCCACGCCAAGTACACGGGCGGGGTGGGAGTGGTCACCTCCACGCAGGGACCCGGGGCAGTCCACCTGCTCAACGGACTCTACGACGCCGCGTTGGACAGCGTCCCGGTCGTGGCCATCGTGGGACAACAGGCCCGCACCGTGCTCGGTTCGGGGTACATGCAGGAAGTGGACCTGTCCACCCTCACCAAGGACGTTGCCCTCTTCCGGCAGCAGGTCAGCAGCGCGGAGCAGGTGCCGCTGGTCTTCGACCGGGCCTTCAAGGCCGCCTTGGCGGGCCGCGGCCCCGCCGTCGTGATCATTCCTCACGATATCCAGAAGGAGCCGGTTCCCGAACTCGAGCACACCCACGGCGTGGTGGCCACCGCGCCGGTGTGGCGCCCGGGATACGTGGTCCCGCGCCCCGAGGACCTTCGCGCTGCCGCCGACCTGCTCAATGCCGGGCAACGGGTGGCCCTGTTGGTGGGGCAAGGCGCCCGCGACGCCGGCGAGCAGGTGGTGGCAGTTGCAGAGAAACTCGGCGCCGGCATCACCACCAGCCTGCTGGGCAAACCCTATGTGGATGAGTCGCTGCCCTTCGCGGCCGGGACCATGGGCCACCTTGGCACCGGTGCCAGCGGCCAGCTGCTCGGGAACTGCGACACGCTGCTGATTGTTGGCTCCAACGACCCGTGGACGGAGTTTTATCCGCCGCCCGGGGCCGCCCGGGCAGTGCAGATCGACAACGATTCCGGCGCCATCGGCAACCGCTACCCGGTCGAGGCCGCGCTCACCGGCGATGCCGCCACCACCCTGGAGGCGCTGCTGCCGCTGCTGGCGGACCGCCCGTCCAGCCCGTGGCGGGAGCAGGTGGAAGGCTGGGTACGGCAGTCGCGTGAACTGTCGCGGAAGCGGGCGATGACACCGGCGCGGCCGGTCAACCCGGAGCGGGTGGCCTTTGAGCTCAGCGCAAAGTTTCCGGACGACGGCTGGCTCGCCGTCGACGTGGGCAGTTCCGTCTACTGGTATGCCCGGCAGCTTCGACTGCCGCCCGGTGCCCAGGCCCACTTGTCCAGTACCTTGGCGAGCATGGGCTGTTCGCTGCCCTACGGCATAGCCGCCAAACTTGCGGCACCGGAGCGGCCCGTCGTTGTGCTTAGCGGCGACGGGGCGATGCAGATGAGCGGCCTGGCCGAACTGATCACCGTCAGCCGGCTCTGGAAGCAGTGGCTGGACCCGCGCTTCGCCGTCTGCGTCCTGAACAATCGGGAACTGGCCGAAGTGACCTGGGAACAGCGCGAGATGGAGGCCGAACCGCGCTTCGCAGACAGCCAAGCGTTGCCCGATTTCGACTATGCGGGATATGCGCGCCTGCTGGGGCTGCAGGGGAAACGGGTCGAGGATCCTGAGCAGCTCGGTGCCGCCTGGGACGAGGCCCTGGCGGCAGACCGGCCCTATCTGATCGAAGTGGTCACCGATCCCGATGTTCCGCTGCTCCCGCCGTTCCCTGCCGGCCGGGACAAGGCAGACACCATGGCGCAGGCGCTGGAGCAGGAGGGCCCGGCGGCCGACGGCGCCAAGCACCTCCTGCGCACCTACACCGAGCAGGAAGAGTCAGCCGACGGGCACTAGGGGTAGGACAGGGCGCCTGGCGGGGACCCGGCTCCCGCCGGGAGCACAGGCGGCCGGCACCGACCCAGCGGGCCGGTCACCGCTGACTCGACAGCAACGGCGGTGAACGAAAGAATCTTCAGATGAGTGAGGCGGCGGAGTTCATCGACTTCACCCTGCAGCGGGAGGCCACGGAGGAACGGGCGCTAGCGGAGAGGGATCCGGGCGATGGCCTGCGGTACTACGGCGCGTCCATCGGCGCGGTGCGGGGCACGGTCCGCGACGCCGGCCGGAAGTTTCGGCCCCTCTCGCACGATCAGGTCACGGCACTCAGTTCCGAGTTGTGGACGCGACCGGTTTTCGAACTGCGCCTTGCTGCCGTGGTGCTGCTGCAGTCCAACCAGCGCCTCTTGCGGCACTCCGACCTGACCCGGATTGAAGGTTTTCTGCGCGATGCGCACACGGCTGCGTTGGTGGATCCGCTCGCTATCGACGTCGTGGGCCCTCTCATCAACGGGCTGACGGACCAGTCCCGCGCGCGGGCCGAGTCAATCCTCAATCGCTGGGCACGGGAGCCGGATCCCTGGCTGCGCCGGGCTGCCATCCTCGCTCCGCTGCGGGCAGTGCGTGCCGCCAGCATTGACGCGGACGGGGTGGTGCGCCGGACACGTGCTGCCGCGGCGAAGGATGACAGTGACATTGTCCGGGAGGCGGTCGCCGTGCTGCGCAGCGAGTTGGCAAAAATCGACCCCGTGCGGGTGCCGTCCCTCTAGCCGCCGCACTCCGCCGCGTACTGCTGGAGTGCAGAGGACACAAAAAAGCCCCGGAGATTCCGGGGCTTTCTCTGTGCGCAGGAAGGGACTCGAACCCTCACCCTCAATAAGAGGACTAGCACCTCAAGCTAGCGCGTCTACCATTCCGCCACCCGCGCAGGTGGAGTTTTCGAACGATGATCAGGAGCCCTCGGGCGCACTGATTCCGTCGAAAGCAGCGAGAAAAACTCTAACATGTTTTGCCGGAACTGTTGAATCGGGCCGCCGCCTGCCCGCCGTGTCGGCCGCTCGCAGCGCACCCGGCGTGGATGCTGCGGAGGCGCCACTCGGCGCTGCTGCTGCCTCCGACGCCTCTGCTGGATAGGCTGGGGACAGACATCGACTTCGAGGGAGCCTTCATGACCGCACCGAACCCGCACGATGAAGTGGTCCGGATCTGCCAGGAACTGATCCGGTTCGACACCTCCAACTATGGCGGCAATGAGGGCCCGGGGGAGAGGGAGGCCGCCGAGTATACGGCGGGCCTGCTGGAAGAAGCCGGGCTGGCCACCGAGGTGTTCGAGTCCGCGCCCCGCCGGGCTTCCGTCGTGACGCGGATGGCCGGCTCGGACCCCTCGGCCCCTGCGCTGGTGGTGCACGGACACCTTGACGTGGTGCCGGCGCAGGCCGCCGACTGGCAGGTGGACCCGTTCAGTGGGGAGGAGCGGGACGGTCTGATCTGGGGCCGGGGAGCCGTGGACATGAAGGACATGGACGCGATGATCCTCTCGGTTGCGAGGCATATGTCCCGCAGCGGCATCCAGCCCCGCCGCGACATCATCTTCGCATTCTTCGCCGATGAAGAGGCCGGCGGCACCTACGGGGCGCGCTGGGCGGTGGAGAACCGTCCGGAGCTTTTCGACGGGGCCACCGAGGCGATCTCGGAAGTGGGCGGTTTCTCGGCCATGATTGGCGGCCGGCGGGCCTATCTGCTGCAGACCGCGGAAAAGGGGATCGCCTGGCTCCGGCTGGCCGTCGCCGGCCGCGCAGGCCACGGTTCGCAGATCAACACCGACAATGCGGTCACGACGCTGGCCGCCGCCGTGGCGAGGATTGGATCACACCAGTGGCCCATCGAATTGACGGATACCACCCGGCAGTTCCTGGACGGCGTCACCGAGCTGACCGGCGTCGAGTTTGACCCCGATAACCCTGAGATCCTGCTCAAGGAGCTGGGGACAGTGGCCCGCTTTGTGGGCGCCACCTTGCAGAACACCTCGAATCCCACCGTGCTCAAGGCCGGATACAAGGAGAACGTGATTCCCGGCCTGGCCGAGGCGCGGATCGACGCCAGGACGCTGCCCGGCCAGGAAGAGTTGGTGCTGGCCACCATCCGCGAGCTCGCGGGTCCGGACGTGGACGTGAGCTACGTGCACCAGGACAGGTCCCTGGAAGTACCGTTTGCCGGGAACCTGGTGGACGCGATGGTGGACTCGCTCAAGCATGAGGATCCGGACGCGGTGGTGCTTCCGTACACGCTTTCCGGCGGCACCGACAATAAGTCGTTGGCCCGGCTGGGCATCACCGGCTACGGCTTTGCACCGCTGCGGCTGCCGGAAGAGCTGGACTTCACCGGCATGTTCCACGGGGTGGACGAACGGGTGCCGGTGGAATCGCTGAAGTTTGGCACCCGCGTGCTGCAGCGGCTGCTCACCACCTACTGATCTCTGGACGAACGACTCTGTGTACGACGACTCTGTGTGCGAACGACGAAAGGACCGCCGGCATGCCTGCCAGTGTTGAAGAACTGCTCCCGGACGCCCTGCTGGAAACCATCCGTGGACGGGCCGCAGGCTACGACGAGGCGAACAGCTTTTTCCACGAGGACTTCGCCGATCTGGTCGAGGCCGGCTACCTGAAAATGTTCGTGCCGGAAAAAGACGGGGGGCTGGGCTACTCGTTGGAGGAGGCGGTCAGGGCGCAGATGCGGCTGGCCGGCGCGGCTCCGGCCACGGCGTTGGCGGTCAACATGCACCTGGTGTGGACCGGCGTTGCCCGCGTGCTTCAAGCCCGCGGCGACAACAGCCTGGACTATGTCCTGGCCGAGGCCGGCCGCGGCGAAGTCTTCGGCTTCGGAGTGTCCGAAGCCGGCAACGACCAGGTCCTGTTCGACTCGCGCACGGTGGCGGCGCCCCGCGAAGACGGCAGCTATGAATTCACCGGGACGAAGGTCTTCACCAGTTTGTCTCCGGCCTGGACCCGGCTGGGCATCTTCGGCCGAGACGACTCCGGCGTGGAACCGCAACTGGTGTGGGCGTTCATCGACCGCGACAAGCCGGGCTACCGGATCAAGGACGACTGGAACACGCTGGGAATGCGCGCCAGCCAGTCCAACACCACCGTGCTGGAAGGCGCGGTTGCGGCGCCGGACCGGATCTTCCGGAAGCTGCCGGTGGGCCCCAACCCGGATGCGCTGATCTTCGGCATCTTCGCGTGCTTCGAAATCCTGCTTTCCTCCGTGTATGCGGGCATCGGCACCCGCGCCCTGGACCTGGCAGTGGAAGCCGTGCACCGCCGTCGTTCCTTGAAAACGGGCAAGAGTTACGCGCAGGATCCGGACATCCGCTGGCGGGTGGCCGATGCCGCCCTAGCGATGGACGGGCTGTACCCGCAGCTGGCGTCCATCGCCCGCGACGTGGACACGCTGGCCGACCACGGCAAGCTCTGGTTCGCCAAGCTGGCCGGCATCAAAATCAGGGCCACCGAAACCGCCAAGGACGTGGTGGAGAACGCAGTCCGCGTCTCCGGCGGCGGGGGATACTTCCGCGGCCGGGAACTCGAGCGGCTGTACCGCGACGTGTTGGCCGGGCTGTACCACCCCTCGGACGACGAGTCGGCGCACAGCACCATCGCCACGGCCTGGTTGGGGCCGTTGGACGACTGAACCGGACGGCTCACGCAGTGCGGCGCACCGCCTGGCGGGGTTCAGGCGGTGCGTTCGACCCTGAGCACCCGGCGGCGCAGCCAGTACTTGCGCCCGCCGCCCAGATACAGGCGGGTGCGCACCAGATCCCACTTGCCGTACTCGGCGTGGTCGGTCAGCACCCGGCGTGCTTCCCCGACGGATTCGCCTTTGCTGACAGTGAGGACCAGGTATTCGTACTCCCGGGCGTAGTCGCGTTCGCGGGTGACAGCGGCACCCAGAAATTGTTCTCTCATTGCCCTCCTGTTCTATTCACTTATTCTCCACATTGCGGCTAACGTCTACATCATGAGCATTGATCCGCGTGTCGCACTGGAGTCCCTGGTTTCCGCGCTGCAGGAACATCTGGCCGCCGCTTCGAGCCGCCGGGGTGAAGACGATCCTGCCGTGGAGGCAGCCTTTTCGTCCATTATGGAATCCTTCGAGACGTATGAGGACGCGCTCTACGATGCTTACGGCGAAGTGACGCCGCTGGTCATTTACGACGAGTCAGATGACGAGGACATGGACGACCCGGACGACGTAGTGGACCCGTTCGACGACGATCTGGAAATCGAAGAAAAGTAGGACCGGCGCGCCAAGATCAGGGCGCCTGCTCAGCGCGTCCAGATCAGGGCGCGGAAATCTCGTCCAGCACCTGGGCGATCTCGGCAGGCAAAGCATCCAGCGGAGCCTTGAGGATCTCGTCCAGCTGTGCGGGCGTTCGCGGTCCCACCACGGCGGTGCCGACTGCGGGCCGCTGCAGCACCCAGTTCAGGGCCAGGTCCAGCGGCCGGACGTCCAGGCCACGGGCCGCCGTAGCCAGCGCATCCACAATCCTGGCCGGCCGACCGGACAGGTACGGCTCCACGAAACCCGCATGCTGCTCGGAGGCGGCCCGTGAATCGGCCGGTGTGCCGGTGCGGTATTTACCGGTCAAGACGCCGCGTCCCAGCGGCGACCACGCCATCAAGCCAGGGCCCAGCGCGGTGGCCGCCGGAACCACTTCATGTTCCGGCCGGCGCTGCAGCAGCGAGTACTCGTTCTGCACCGCGACCAGCGGAACCGGGCTGACCGAGACCGCCCGCGCCAGCTGCCAGCCGGAATAGTTGGACACCCCCACGTAGCGCACACGGCCGGAGGAGACGGCGTGTTCGAGCGCTGACAGGGTTTCTTCCAGCGGAGCCGAGGCATCGTCCCAGAGGTGGACCAGCCACAGATCCAAATAGTCGGTGCCCAGCCGCGCCAGGCTGGCGTCCAGGCTGCGCAGCATGGCGCCGCGGGAAGTGTCCACCTCGCGCCGGCCCTCGCTGCGGGTCACGCCGGCCTTGGAGACCACCAGCACTTCCTGCCGTGGGACCAGTTCGCCCAGGAACGCGCCGAGCATCGCCTCGCTGCGGCCCTCGGCGTAGGGCGCGGCGGTGTCCAGCAGTGTGCCGCCGGCCTCGAGATAGGCGCGCAGCATGGCACCGGCGTTCTCCTCGTCCGTCTCCTCGCCCCAGGTCATCGTTCCCAGCGACAGCTGCGGGACCTTCAGCCCGCTGGTACCCAAGCGCTTGTGCTCCATAGAGCCAGCTTATGGCCTGCGGCGCCGTGCCCTTGGCAGCGGCCCGCCGACGCCGCGCCCCCGATCCCGCCTGCCCGGGGCAGCGCCGCCCGTGCTCATACCGCGGGCGGAACTTCGTCCGGGGGACTGTGTCTGGTTCCGTTTCCGGGGCCCGCGTGCCATAGGGTCTAGTGTGTGAATTGGCTAGAAGCAATCCTCTTGGGCCTCGTGCAGGGCCTGACCGAGTTCCTCCCGATCTCGTCCAGCGCACACCTGCGCATCGTGGGCGAGTTCCTGCCCGGTGCCGCCGATCCAGGGGCTGCTTTCACCGCCATCACCCAGCTGGGCACCGAAACCGCCGTGGTCGTCTATTTCTGGCGCGATATCGTCAACATCGTCAAGGCCTGGTTCGGTTCGCTGACCGGCAAGGTGCCGCGCAATGATCCGGACGCCCGGATGGGCTGGCTGGTCATCATCGGCTCGATCCCCATCGGCGTGCTCGGGCTGCTGTTTCAGGACCAGATCGAATCCACCTTCCGGAGCCTGTGGATTGTGGCCACCATGTTGATTGTCTTCGGCGTGTTCCTGGCCATCGCGGACTCCATCGGCCGGCACACGCGCACGCTGGACAAACTAACCTACAAACACGGAATCCTGTACGGCTTGGCCCAGGCGCTGGCCCTGATGCCGGGCGTCTCGCGCTCCGGCGGCACCATCACCGCCGGCCTGCTGATGGGCTACACGCGCGGTGCGGCGGCCCGCTATTCATTCCTGCTGGCCATTCCGGCGGTCTTTGCCTCCGGCCTGTACCAGTTGGCCAAGAGCTTCGGCGAACCCGGGCCGTACGGCCTCGGCGAGACCGCGCTGGCCACGCTGGTCGCGTTCGGCGTGGGTTTCGTCATCATCGGCTGGTTCCTGAAGTACGTGTCCACCCGCAGCTACCGCCTGTTTGTCTGGTACCGGATCGGCCTGGGCACACTGTTATTCGTGCTGCTGGGCTTCGGGATCATCAACGCCTGACAGAGCGGGAATTTATCCGGCTCCTGCGTCCTTAAACGTTAGGAGCTTTAATGTACGACGGCGGGACCGCGCCCCTGCGGCCGGTCCACCTCATTGGAAGGAAACTCAAGAGTGCTTGGTTGGAATGCCCATGCCGTACCCGAAATTCCGGGTGGCAAAGACGAACTGACCATCCACGACACCTCCGTGGGGTCGCTGGTAGCGCTTGAACCCTCCTCCACCGGAAGCCTCTACGTCTGCGGCATCACCCCGTACGATGCCACCCATATGGGCCACGCCGCCACGTACGTGGCGTTCGACCTGCTCAACCGTTATTGGCGCGATGCCGGCCGCACCGTGAACTACGTTCAGAACGTGACGGACATCGACGATCCGCTGCTGGAACGGGCCAACGCCACCGGGATGGACTGGCAGATTCTGGCGAAGGACCAGACGGAGCTGTTCCGCACGGACATGGAAGAGCTCAACGTCATCCCGCCCGAGCAGTATGTGGGTGCCGTGGAATCCATCGAGTGGATTGTTCCGGCGGTGGAGGACCTGCTGGCCCGTGGCCTGGCCTATCGGGTACCCGGCGCCGACGGCGAGCCCGACGGCGATGTCTACTTCGACTCCGTTGCTGCGTCCGGGCCTGGCTGGCACAACGGCGCGACCTCCCGCCTGACCGAAGAGGAAATGCTGCCGCTCTTTGCCGAGCGCGGTGGAGACCCGGAACGCCAGGGCAAGAAGCACCCGCTGGATGCGCTGTTGTGGCGCGTGGCCCGCGACGGTGAGCCCGAGTGGCCGGGTGCCTCCCTGGGCGACGGCCGGCCCGGCTGGCATATCGAGTGTTCGGTGATTGCCCGCAAGTTCCTGCCGGAAACCTTCGATGTCCAGGCCGGCGGCTCCGACCTGAGCTTCCCGCACCACGAAATGAGCGCCGGCCACGCCTACGCCATGGCGGGCAAGCCGCTGGCCAAGCATTTCGTGCACGCCGGCATGGTGGGCCTCGACGGCGAAAAGATGAGCAAGTCCAAGGGCAACTTGGTGCTTGTTTCGGCGCTACGCGAGGACGGCGTGGAGCCTGCCGCCATTCGCACGGTCCTGTTGGGCCAGCATTACCGCAGCGACTGGTTCTGGACTGAGGAACTGCTGCACAAGGCCCAGGCGCGGCTGGCTGCCTGGCGCGGTGCCGCCGCCTTTGTGCAGGCGGACCAGGTTCCCGAACTCGCGCAGCAGGTGCGACGCGCGCTGTCCAACGACCTCAATGCCCCCGCCGCACTGGCCGAGGTCGACGGCTTCGCCGAGCACTCCCGCGAGCAGGCCAACGGCCAGCCGCAGGACGGCGCCGAACAGTTCGCCGCCCTGCTCGACGCACTGCTAGGCATCCGGCTCTAAACTCGCGGCCTGCGCCAGAACAGAACGCCGCTTAGGCACCTCGCTCGTTCCTCGCTCGGCGATGCGCGGCATAGCTGTTCCGGCCTCCGGCCGCCCGTTGTTTCTTTCCGCTTATTCTTTGCGGCGCTTCTTGAGGTAGCGCTCGAATTCGCGGGCGATGGATTCGCCGGTGGCCTCCGGCAGTTCGGCCGTATCCTTGGCCTCCTCAAGCTGCCGCACGTAGGCGGCGACTTCGGGGTCCTCGGTGGCCAGTTCGTCGACGCCGCGTTCCCACGCTTCGGCTTCTTCGCTGAGGACGGATACTTCCAGCGGCACCTGAAGGATGTCTTCGAGCCGGTGCAGCAGCGCCAGCTCCGCCTTGGGGGAGGGCGACTGGCCTACATAGTGCGGCACCGCAGCCCAGACGGACATGGTCGGGATCCCGGCAAGCGAGGCAACATCGGCGAGCACACCGACAATTCCGGTGGGGCCTTCGTACTGGCTGGTTTCGGTGTTCAAGGCGCGCCGCACGTCGTCGTCGTCGCTGGTCACCGTCACGGGGATGGGCCGCGAGTGCGGGACGTCGGCCAGCAGCGCGCCCACCAGAATGATGCAATCCACCCCCAACTCCTCGGCGTGGGCCAAGAGTTCGGCGGTGTAGGCACGCCAGCGGTAGGACGGCTCCACGCCGTGGACAAAAATGATGTCCAGCGGGGCGTCGGGAACGCTGCTGCGGGTGAGCTTCGTCGTCGGCCATTTGATCCGGCGTTCGCCGGAACCGGTGCGGTGGACAACCGGTCTGGTGAACTGAAAATCGTAGTAAAGATCGGGGTCAACGGTGGCCACCTTGTGGCTCTCCCACAGCCGGCTGAGGTACTTGACGGCATCCGTTGCGGCTTCGCCGGCATCGTTCCAGCCTTCGAAGGCAGCCAACATCACGGTATAGCGCCGCGGTGCCTCGCCGGCCTTGGCCTGCGGGAACAGCAGATGCAGGCCGTGCTTCTCGGCGGGGCCGTCCGTGGGCAGATCGCCACTGTCCTGAGTACTCACGGTTTCACCCTAATCCTCCGGACACGGCTTGTCAGTGAGCCCCTTTGCGATTCGCGCAAAGCAGAGCGGCTGGATTCCGCTGCCCAGGCGCGGCCGCAGCGGGGCCGGCGGGGCCCGTAGACTGGTGCCATGCCCGCACTTGACCCTTCCGCCGCTGCGCCCGGCGCACTTCAGCCAGACCTGCAGGCGGTGTTCTGGGATATGGACGGAACACTCGTCGATACCGAACCGTATTGGATCGAAGCCGAATCGGAACTCGTCGCCTCGTTCGGTGGCGTATGGAGTGACGAGCTGGGCCTGAAACTGGTGGGCAATGCGCTGGAGACATCGGCCGCGGTGCTGCAGCAGGCAGGCGTCGACCTCAGCATCCGCGACATCATCGACCAGCTGATCGACGCCGTGACCGCACGAGTCCGCCACAGCATCCCGTGGCGTCCCGGGGCCCGCGAACTGCTCGCTGAGCTGTTGGAGGCGCGCATCCCCACCGTGTTGGTGACCATGAGCGAGACGAAATTGGCCACCGAAGTGGTGCGTGCGCTGCCCGAGGGCAGCTTCCAGTACCTGGTCACCGGCGACATGGTCGGCCAAGGTAAGCCGCACCCGGAGCCTTACCAACGTGCTTTTGACTGGCTCAGCGGCCGTCTGCCGGGCGCAGACAAGCGGTACGTCGTGGCGCTGGAAGACTCCGTTCCCGGAGTTGCCGCGGCCGAAGCCGCCGGTCTGGTGACGGTGGCCATTCCGAACGTGGTGCCGGTTCCGCAGGCACTTGGGCGTCCGCAATGGGACAGCCTGGCCGGCAAGGGCGTTATGGACTTGGAGCGGCTCTTAGTGCCTGCGTCCCAGGAAGCAGGAGTATGAGCACGCAGACACCCCGGCCGCCGGAGCAAA
The DNA here is from genome assembly GCF_059091905.1 of Arthrobacter sp. Dra40. Classification (NCBI taxonomy): domain Bacteria; kingdom Bacillati; phylum Actinomycetota; class Actinomycetes; order Micrococcales; family Micrococcaceae; genus Arthrobacter; species Arthrobacter sp. Dra40. The sequence goes on along the minus strand of NZ_JBNHHB010000010.1, from coordinate 41,261 downwards.
AACAACGCAGCGAAGGGATTCCGCTGGGCCGGATGTTCGGCGTGCCGGTGGTGCTCGCCTGGTCCTGGTTCGTCATCGCCGCTTTCATCGTGCTGATCTTCGGGCCCCAGGTTCAGCGGTTGATGCCGGAAATCGGCGTCGGCGCCTACGGGGTGGCCTTCGGCTATGCGCTGCTGCTGCTGTTCTCCGTGCTGGTCCACGAGCTCGCCCACGCCCTGACGGCCCGGGCCTTCCACTGGCCAACGGCCAAGATCGTGCTCAATCTCTGGGGCGGCCACACCCAGTTCGACAATTTCAACGCCACACCGGGCAAGTCGCTGATGGTGGCGTTGTCCGGTCCGGTAGCCAACTTTGCGCTGGCCGGCCTCGGTTCGCTGGTCCTCCCGCTGTTCCGCGGCGAGCCGATTCCGTTCCTGCTGACCGATATTTTCATCTTGGCGAACTTCTTGGTGGCGGTTTTCAATATCCTGCCGGGCCTGCCCCTGGACGGCGGGCGGCTGGTGGAGACCGCGGTCTGGAAAGCGACCGGTAGCCAGGAAAAGGGCACCGTGGCGGCAGGCTGGGCCGGCCGCGTCATCGTTGTGCTGCTGGTGATCGGTGTCATCGGCATTCCGTTGCTGCGGGGCGGAACGCCCGACCTGCAAATGGTGGTGCTCATGGTGCTGGTCTGCGGCTTCCTCTGGATGGGAGCCAGCTCGGCCATCGGGCACGCCCGGATGCGGCTGCGCCTGCCGTCCGTCAGCGCAGGGCAGCTCAAACTTCCGGCGACCTCGCTGCCAGCCACCGCCATGGTTGCCCAGGTTCAGCAGCTGCTGGAGCGGGAACCGGAGCTCAGCGTGGTGCTCACCGCCGCCACCGGCCAGCCGGAAGCTGTGGTGGACCGCGGTGCGCTGAGCCAAGTACCGCCGTCGGCCGCCGCACAGACCCCGGCGGCAGCCGTCTCCCGGGCGTTGGCACCGGGAGCGTACGTCCCGGAAGTGGCCGCTGGCCAGGAATTGGTGCAGTATCTGGCCCGGTTGGCCGGCAGTGAGTACGCGGTGATCGACGGCGGCGGCCGCGTCACCGGGGTGCTGCAGCAAAGCACCGTGGTCCGCGCCATCACCGGCAAGCCGGGCCGGCTCTGACCTTCCCCACCGTCCGCGCAGGCAGCTGAGCTGTCGGTCGGAATACAATCGACAAAACCCGGCGGTTGGCACCGCCGCGGCACCGCAACAACAACCGGAAGTGATTCACGCATGAGCTCCTTCACCAGCCCGCACGGCGCCGACCAGCGACGCGGACCGCTCCGGCCCGGCGAACGGGTCCAGCTCACGGATGAAAAGGGCCGGATGAACACCATCACCCTCACGCCGGGGGGCGCTTTCCATACGCATAAGGGGTTCCTGCCGCACGACGAAATCATCGGCCTGGAAGAAGGGACCGTCGTGGCCAACACGGTGGGCCACCGCTACCAGGCGCTGCGTCCGCTGCTGTCGGACTTCGTGCTGTCCATGCCGCGGGGCGCCGCCGTCGTCTATCCCAAGGACGCCGCGCAGATTGTCACCATGGCGGACATCTTCCCCGGTGCCCGGGTGGTGGAAGCCGGGGTCGGCTCCGGCGCACTGAGCATTTCCCTGCTGCGCGCGGTGGGCGACGGCGGGCGGCTGCATTCGTTTGAACGCCGCGAAGAATTCGCCGACGTCGCCCGCGGCAATGTGGAAACCTTCTTCGGTGGACCGCACCCGGCCTGGCAAATCTCGCTGGGCGACTTCCAGGATGAAGTCGTCAAGGCCGAGGAACCCGGCAGCGTGGACCGCGTGGTGCTGGACATGCTGGCGCCGTGGGAATGCCTGGACGCCGTGGCCACGGTGCTGGCGCCCGGGGGAGTGTGGATCAACTATGTTGCCACCGTGACCCAGTTGTCCCGCACGGCCGAAGCCATCCGCGAAGACGGCCGGTTCACCGAACCCGAAGGGTGGGAGTCCATGGTCCGGGGCTGGCATCTGGAGGGGCTGGCCGTTCGGCCCGACCACCGGATGGTGGCGCACACCGGCTTCCTGCTTACCGCCCGGCGGCTGGCCGGCGGCGTGACCGGGTTGACGCCCAAACGCCGTCCGTCCAAGACCGAATTCGCCGCCGAGGACGTGCAGGTCTGGACCGGCAACGAAGAAGACTGGAATGCCGAGGGCCTGGGGGAGCGGACCGTATCGGACAAGCGGCTGCGCCGGGTGGCCAAGGACGCCGCGTCCACTGTCCAGCGCGGCGCGTTTAAGGACGTCAACCCCGAAACCGACTAGTCGGGCAGGGGCATCCAGGCGCTCGGCCCGGCCCGGGCTAGCGCCGCGCCCGAATTCAGGTGCTGCAATCTCGCCGAATCGGGCACCAACGGGGCAGCGTTTTCGTTATCTCGCGTAATGATCCGACAGCAGGCAACAGGTTCTACGTGCCGGACGTTGGAATTCCATGTTTCGATTCGGCGTTTCTTTTCGTAGACACGTGCAGGCGGCTCAGGCGCCCGTTAGGGTCTAGGGAAGAACCGATTCAAGGAAGCGGGTCGCGGTGATGAAGGACAACCAGAACCAAAACAATGAACCGGCACCGGCTGAACAACAGGACGAACAGCGCGACGCGCTGACGATCGCGCAGCGCCAGATCAACGTGCTGCGCGACAAGCTGCGCCACCTCGACAAGCAACTTGCTGCAGCCACGCAGAACAATTCCCGTTTGGTCGCCACGCTTGAGGCCGCCAAGACGGAGATCATGCGGCTCAAGTCCGCCCTCGAACGAGACGGTGAAACACCCTTCAGTTTTGCCACCATCACCGACGTTCACAAGGCTCAGAAGCCGCGCCCGGGCATCAGCAACGCCGCGATGGTGCAGGAGAGTGTGGACATTGTGCAGTCCGGACGCAAGCTCCGCGTTGCGGTCAGCCCCCTGGTCGACATGGACCAGCTCGGGCCCGGCCAGGAAGTCCTGCTGAACGAATCGCTGACGGTGATTGCCGCGCTCGGCTTCGAGCGTTCCGGCGAGCTGGTCACCATCAAGGAAATGCTCGACGGCCACCGCATCCTCGTGGTCGGCAGGGCAGATGAAGAACGGGTGGTCAAACTGTCCGGGGCCCTGCTGCCTCAGCGGCTTCGGGTCGGCGACGCCGTCTCCATCGACGCCCGCAGCGGCTACGCACTGGAGAAGATCCCGCGCAGCGAGGTGGAGAACCTGATCCTCGAAGAGGTTCCGGACATCTCCTACGAGGACATCGGCGGACTGGGTCCGCAGATCGACCAGATCCGTGACGCCGTCGAGCTGCCCTTCCTGCATCCCGACCTGTACCGCGAGCACGGGCTGAAGGCCCCCAAGGGCATCCTGCTCTACGGACCTCCGGGCTGCGGCAAAACGCTGATTGCCAAGGCCGTTGCCAACTCGCTGGCTGCCAAGGCGATCGAGCGCAACGGCACGGACACCCGCAGCTACTTCCTGAACATCAAGGGACCGGAACTGCTGGACAAATATGTGGGCGAGACCGAGCGCCACATCCGGCTGATCTTCGCTCGGGCCCGCGAGAAGGCGTCCGATGGCAGCCCGGTGGTGGTGTTCTTCGATGAGATGGATTCGCTGTTCCGGACCCGCGGCACCGGCGTCTCGTCCGACGTCGAAACCACGATCGTGCCGCAGCTGCTCTCCGAGATCGACGGCGTGGAAAAGCTGGAGAACGTGATCGTCATTGGCGCCTCGAACCGCGAGGACATGATCGACCCGGCAATCCTGCGCCCCGGACGGCTGGACGTGAAGATCAAGATCCATCGTCCGGACGCCGAGGCCGCCGCGGACATCTTCACCAAGTACCTCACCACCAACCTTCCCATCCATGCGGAAGATCTGGCCGAGCACGGCCAGGACCGCAAGGCAACCATCGAGGCGATGATCCAGCGCACGGTTGAGGAAATGTACTCCACGGACAAGTCGAATGAGTACCTGGAAGTCACGTATGCCAGCGGCGACACCGAGATGCTCTACTTCAAGGACTTCAATTCCGGCGCCGTCATCCAGAACGTCGTGGACCGGGCCAAGAAGAATGCCATCAAGGATCTGCTGATTAACCAGCAGAAGGGCCTGCGGATCGAACATCTGCTGCGTGCAGTGGTGGACGAGTTCCGCGAGCATGAGGACTTGCCCAACACTACGAACCCCGACGACTGGGCCCGGATTTCGGGCAAAAAGGGCGAACGGATCACGTACATCCGAACCATTGTGCAGGGCAAGGCCGGGCAGGAGGCCGGCAAGTCCATCGAAACGATGCCGAATACGGGGCAATACCTATGAGCGTCTACCGGGTGATGGGGTCGGAGACGGAGTATGGCATCCACGCTCCGGGCGAACCGCTGGCCAACTCCACGGTGCTCTCCTCGCAGGTGATCAACGCGTACGCGGCGACCATGCGCAAGGGCTTGGGCAATCTGGCCGGCACCCGCTGGGACTATACCGATGAGGAGCCGCTGCACGATGCCCGTGGCTTCGACCTCTCGCGGGATCAGGCCGACCCGTCGCAGTTGACGGACGTGCCGCCGGTCTTGGACGCCGAACAGATAGCGCTGGCCGGCGGCCGGGCGGCGGCCAACGAGTTCTATACGGACGAGTCTTCCGGCGTGCTGATGAACATGGTGCTCAGCAACGGCGCGCGGCTCTACGTGGACCACGCGCACCCGGAATACTCCTCGCCGGAGGTGACCAACCCGTTGGACGCGGTGCGCTGGGACAAGGCGGGCGACGCCGTCGTGCTTTCCGCCTTGCGGCGGATCGCCGCGACGCCGGGGTTCTCGCCGGTGAACTTGTACAAGAACAACACGGACAACAAGTCGGTCTCCTACGGCGCGCATGAGAACTACCTGATGCCGCGCAGCCTGCCGTTCAACCAGATTGTGACCGGGTTGGTCCCGTTCTTCGTCTCGCGGCAGGTGGTGTGCGGGGCCGGCCGGGTCGGACTGGGCACCAACGGCCGCACACCGGGGTACCAGATCAGCCAGCGCGCGGACTTCTTCGAGGCCGAGGTGGGGTTGGAGACAACGATCCGCCGGCCCATCATCAACACCCGCGACGAGCCTCACTCGGTCGCGGACAAGTACCGGCGGCTGCACGTGATCATCGGCGACGCGAACCTGAGCGAAGTGTCGATTTTCCTGAAGATGGGCACCACGGCCGTGGTGCTGTCCATGATCGAACATGGTGAAGCCCCGGACGTGCAGCTGGCCGACCCGGTGCAGGCGCTGCAGGCGATCAGCCACGACCCTTCGCTGCAGCAGAAAGTCGCGCTCAGCGACGGCAGCATGGTCACCGGCCTGGACCTGCAGGAGATCTATCTGCAGGCGGCCGTGGAGCATTGTACGCGGCACGGCACCGATACCGACCAGACCGCAGAGGTGCTCCGGCGCTGGGCTTCGGTGCTGGAGGTTCTGCGGCACGACCCGATGAGCGCCGCAGACCAACTGGACTGGGTGGCCAAACTGAAGCTGTTGCACGCCTACCGGGATCGGGACAGCCTGGAATGGGGCGATCCGCGGCTGGGGCTGATCGACCTGCAGTACGCCGACGTGCGCCCGGAAAAAGGCCTCTACCACCGGTTGGCCGCGCGCGGCCGGATCCAGCGGCTGCTGACCGACGAACAGATCAACACCGCCGTGAGCCAGCCGCCGGAAGACACCCGGGCCTACTTCCGCGGAAAGTGCATCCAACATTTCCCGCAGGAGGTGGTCGGCGCCAGCTGGGATTCCGTGATTTTCGACCTTCCCGACCGGCGGCGGCTGCAGCGCATCCCGACCCGTGAACCACTGCGCGGCAACCGCGAGCTGACCGGAAGGCTTTTCGAGGAGGCCTCATCCGCGGAGGATTTTATTACGGCGTTGTTGGGGCCCAGCAACGAGCCGCACGTGGCAACATAAGCATGAGGGAACACCTCGATCGTCACACCATAAGGAGGCCATCATGGCAACCCAGGACCGCAAGAACGCGGACTCCCGCCGCGAAGACGAAGCGTACGACGACGAGCCCACGCCTGAGCCTGCCGCACCTGCCGCGCAGGCCGAGACCGAAGGCACGGATGATCTGCTGGACGAGATCGACGGCGTGCTGGAACAGAACGCAGAAGAATTCGTGCGCGGTTTCGTGCAGAAGGGCGGGCAGTAATTGATGAACATGCCGGCCGGCGGCCCGGGCTCTGTATTCGCCCAGATCTCCCACTCCGCGACCGCCTCCTTCAGCGAGTATCTGGCACGTACGGCGCCGGATCTGCTGCCGGGTGCCCGCGGGGTCCAGCAACTGCCGCCGGGAGCGGCACCGATGGTGCCCCATGCCACCACGATCGTCTCGATGACCTTCGCCGGCGGCGTGCTGATGGCCGGTGACCGCCGGGCAACGATGGGCAACATCATCGCCAGCCGGCACATCGAGAAGGTTTTTCCGGCAGATTCCTATTCGGTGCTGGGCATCGCCGGCACCGCCGGCATTGCGCTCGACATCACCCGACTGTTCCAGGTGGAACTTGAGCACTACGAGAAGATCGAAGGCACGTTGCTGAGCCTTGAGGGCAAAGCGAACCGGCTGGGCGCGATGATCCGGTCGAACCTGCCGATGGCGATGCAGGGTCTGGCCGTCATTCCGCTGTTTGCCGGCTTCGATGGGGAGCGCCGGGTGGGCCGGCTGTTTTCCTACGATGTGACCGGCGGCCGCTATGAGGAGCAGGAGCACCACAGCGTGGGGTCGGGCTCGGTCTTTGCCCGCGGAGCTTTGAAGAAGCTGTGGCAGCCGAATCTGGAGGAGGAGGCCGCTGTTCGCGTCGCCATCGAAGCCCTGTACGACGCTGCCGACGACGACTCGGCCACGGGAGGCCCGGATGCCGTGCGGCAATTGTGGCCGGTCATCTACACCGTCAATGCCGCCGGCGCACGCCGGATTCCCGAGCGTGAACTCGCCGCGACGTCCGAAGCCGTGATCGCCGGGCGAACCGTCGTCGGACGGGAGGCTTAGGCATGACGCAGCAGTTCTACGTATCGCCCGAGCAATTGATGAAGGACCGGGCGGACTTCGCCCGCAAAGGCATTGCCCGCGGCCGGTCGGTGGTGGTGCTCAGCTGCTTGGACGGGATCGCGTTGGTTGCCGAAAACCCCTCGCCGTCGCTGCACAAGATCGGCGAGATTTACGACCGCATCGCCTTTGCGGCCGTCGGCAAATACAACGAGTTCGAGAGCCTGCGCCAGGCAGGCGTACGCTACGCGGACGTTCGCGGCTACTCCTACGACCGTGAGGACGTGACCGGACGCGGCCTGGCCAGCGTCTACGCACAAAGCCTGGGTGCGGTGTTTACCGCCGACACCAAGCCGTTTGAGGTGGAGCTCGCGGTTGCCGAAGTCGGCGCTACGCCGGCCGAGGACCGCCTGTTCCGGCTCACATTCGACGGATCCATCGCCGACGAACGCCGGTTCGTGGTGATGGGCGGCGATGCCGAAGCCGTCGGCGAAACCCTCCGCGGGGACTGGGCAGACGGCCGGGACTATGCCGGGGCGGTCCGGGCCGCGGTGGCCGCCCTGTCCGGCAGAACCGGCGAGCAGGATGCCGGACCGGCTAAAGAACTGCGTCCCGAGGGACTGGAAGTTGCTGTGCTGGACCGCGACCCGCTGTCCAGCCGGGGGAGCCAGCGCGCATTCCGCCGGTTTGCGACCGCTGAACTAACCGAGATTTTGGGCGAGGGAACGGACGGCTAGCCATGGACAGACGGATCTTCGGGATCGAGACCGAGTTCGGCATTTCCTATTCGGCGCCGGATTCGCGCCCGCTCTCGCCCGAAGAGGTGGCCCGCTACCTCTTCCGCAGGGTCGTCACGTGGGGCAGGTCCTCCAACGTCTTCCTGACCAACGGGTCCCGGCTCTATCTGGACGTGGGATCCCACCCCGAGTATGCAACCGCGGAATGCGACGACGTCGCCCAGTTGGTAGCGCACGACCGGGCCGGCGAATTGATCCTTGAAGACCTCATGAACGAAGCCCAGGAACGCTTGGCCCGCGAGGGCTTCGGCGGCAGGGTCTATCTGTTCAAGAACAACACCGACTCTGCCGGGAACTCCTATGGCAGCCACGAGAACTACCTGATCCCGCGCAAACTCGAGTTCTCCCGGCTGGCCGACATCCTCATCCCGTTCCTGGTGACCCGGCAGATCCTGGTCGGCGCCGGCAAGGTGCTCAAGACCCAAAACGGCTCCATCTACGCGTTCTCGCAGCGGGCCGACCACATCTGGGAGGGCGTCTCCTCGGCCACAACCCGTTCCCGGCCGATCATCAACACCCGGGACGAACCGCACGCAGACGCCGAATACTACCGGCGGCTGCACGTCATCAACGGCGACTCCAACATGTCCGAAGCCACCACTATGCTGAAGGTCGGGTCGGTGGATCTCCTGCTGCGGATGGTCGAAGCCGGACTGATCATGCGCGATCTCCGGCTGGAAAACCCGATCCGCAGCATCCGCGACATCTCCCATGACCTGACCGGGCGCAAACCGCTGAAGCTGGCCAGCGGGCGGGAGATGTCCGCGCTGGCCATGCAGCAGGAATACTTGTCCAAAGCGCGGGAGTTCGTCGAAGCCAATGGCGCGCACAACCCGCACGTGGAACGCATCCTGGATCTGTGGGAGCGTACGCTGGCCGCGGTCGAGTCGGGAGACCACAGCGGAATCGAGCGGGAGATCGACTGGGCGATCAAGAAACGGCTGATCAACCGGATCATGGACCGCCAGTCGATCGACCTGGATTCGCCGCGCATCGCCCAAGTGGACCTGACCTATCATGACATCTCGGCCAAGCGCGGCCTGTACCACCTGCTGCAGTCCCGCGGCGAGGTGGCCCGGGTGGTAGAGGAACAGGACGTCAAGAACGCGATGGACCATCCGCCGCAGACCACCCGTGCCAAGCTGCGTGGCGACTTTGTCCGGGCGGCCCGGGAGAACGGCCGCGACTTCACCGTCGACTGGGTCCATCTGAAGCTCAACGACCGCTCACAGCAGACGATCCTGTGCAAGGATCCGTTCAGGAGCGAGGACCCGCGGGTCGAGGCACTTCTCGCCACCTTGTGACCGTTCGCGGAAGGTTCAGAGCGGATCCCCAGATTTCTCTGCGAGAATGTCCTTCAAGCCCACGTGTTCCGCGATAAGAAAGTCGATTGTGCGCAAAATACTCTCCATCCTCTTGCCGGCAGCCTTGCTCCTGACAGCGTGCAGCGGCAGCACCGAATCCGGCTCGGACAGTCTGGACGACATCACAGTGAAATCCGGCGCCGAGGGCGCCGCGCCCACAGTCGACTTCTCCGCGCCGCTGGAACTGCCCGACTCAAGTGCCGAAGTCATCACCGAGGGCAAGGGCGACGGCGCCACCGACGGCCAGTGGATCCGATACCGGCTGCTGGCCAAGGACGCCGTCTCCGGTGAACAGTTGGGCGAGACCTACTCCGGCCCGGTCGACCAGACTGTGGAACTGAGCGAGGGCTTCAAAACCGCCGACCCGGCCTTGTACGACGCTTTGCTGGGCGCAAATCCAGGCAGCCAGATTGCCTACTACGTCCAGCCGCCGGAGGCCAGCAGCGCCTCTGCTCCCGCGCAGAACCCGCAGCTTCTGTTCCTGACCGTGCAGGACGTCAGGGATAAGGCCGTCAAGGCGGATGCAGCCGAAGTCGCCGAACTGGACAAGGCCGGCAAGCTGCCCGAGGTCACCCTCGACAAGAAAGGTGTTCCCTCGGTTAAGATTCCTGAGGGCAACGACGCACCGGACAACTTGATCGTCAAGGTAATCGAAGAAGGCGACGGCAAGCAAGCCACGGAAAGCAGTACCGTGAAGGCCAACTACGCCGGATGGAACTGGTCCGAGGGCACCGAGTTCGACTCCAGCTTCTCCCGCGGAGAAGCTACAGAATTCCCGCTCGACGGCGTGATTGAAGGCTGGACCAAGGGCCTGACCGGCCTCAAGGAAGGCACCAAAGTCATGCTGTCCATCCCCACCGAAATGGCCTACGTCCAAGGCCAGGGGGATGCTGTCGGCGACCTCATCTTCTATGTGGAGCTAACCGACGTGAAGTAGCGGAGCAGGCCGGGCGGTACGGTAACGTAGCCGTCGGCAGCACCGCATACACGTCAAGCAAGAGAGGTTCAGCATGTCTTTTGGCCAGCGCGACTATGACCGCACCAAACCTGAAATCGAATTCCCCGGGACCGATACCCCACAGGACCTGGTGATCGAAGACATCATCGTGGGGGACGGCGCCGAGGCCAAAGCAGGCGACACCGTCTCCACCCACTACGTGGGCGTTGCTTGGTCCACCGGCGAAGAGTTCGATGCCTCCTGGAACCGCGGCGCACCGCTGGACTTCCGCGTCGGTGTCGGCCAGGTCATCCAGGGCTGGGACCAGGGCCTGCTGGGCATGAAGGTCGGCGGGCGGCGCCGGCTGGAGATTCCGGCGCACCTGGCGTACGGCGACCGCGGCGCAGGATCGGCCATCGCGCCGGGCGAGTCGCTGATCTTCGTGGTTGATCTGCTCGGCGTCCGCTAGGTCGTCCTCAAGCCTGCCAGGGGCGGAGCGGCGGTGAACGTTAGTTCATCGTTACTCCGCCCCTGGTCGTTAACTTCGTTCCGAAAGCCCCGCAACCAGTAACGTTTCAACTATGTCCGCCACCAAAACCGAACGACTCCTGAACCTGCTGATCGCGCTGCTGGAACGCCGGCGCGGCTACAGCAAGGAGGAACTGCGCGCGCTGATTCCGCCGTATCGAGAGGCAACCGGCGACGATGCCTTCAACCGTCTGTTCGAGCGGGACAAAGAAGACCTGCGGGAAATGGGCGTACCGGTGGAGACGTTCCCGGACGACACGCTGTACGAAAACGACCAAAGCGGGCTGCGCTACCGGATCGACCGGCACAAGTACCGGTTGCCGGAGCTCCATTTCAGCCCGCAGGAAACCGCCGTCCTCTCGCTGGCGTCGCGCCTGTGGCAGCAGGCCTCGCTGGGTTCCGCGGCCGCCCGGGCCGTCCGCCGGCTCGACGTACAGGGAGCCCTGGCGGAGGGCGATCCCCTGATCGGCGTGGAGCCGCGCATCCGCACGGCGGAACCGGCCTTCGAGGCAATGCTCAAGGCAGTGTTGGCGCATACGCCGGTCTCCTTCGATTACCGGTCTCCCAGGGACGGCCAGCCGCAGCAACGTCGGGTTGAGCCCTGGGGGCTGGGCAACCGGTACGGGCACTGGTACTTGGCCGGCCGCGACCTGGACCGGGACGCCCAGCGCACCTTCCGGCTGTCCCGTGTGACGTCCACCGTGAAGAAGCTGTCCGGGACCTACAACATCCCCGAGGACTTCACCATGCGGGCAGTGCTGGCGGGGCTGCAGGCGCCGCAGGACCATGGCACTGCGGTGCTTCTGCTCCGCCAGGACAAGGCCAACTCGCTGCGTTCGTCCGCTGCGGCTGCCGAAACCGCCCTGCCGCCGGCAGGCTGGGATGCGGTGGAACTCGGCTACGGCGACGTAGAAGTGCTGGCCGAGGAAATTGCCTCGCATGGTGCCAACGCCTGGGTGCAGGAACCGGACGAACTGCGCAACGCGGTGGTTCGCCGGCTGGAAGGTGCCCTGGCCGCCGCAACCGAAGGACCGCCGTCGTACTCGCTGAAGGAGGACACGTCACGCCCGTCACGGAAGACGGGCTCCTTGGACCATCTGCCGCGGCTGCTGGACCTGGTTTCCTACGTCACCGCCAATCCGGGAGTGCCGCTGGAGGAGACAGCCCAGAAGTTCGACATCAGCACCACCCAGCTAATCAAAGACCTCAACCTGCTCTTTGTCTGCGGGACTCCCGGCTATGGTCCGGACCAGCTGATCGAAGCGTTCTGGGAAGACGGCACCATCTCGATCAACAACGCCGATGAGATCGACCAGCCGGTGCGGCTGAGCCTGGACGAGGCGCTCTCGCTGGTGGTGGGTCTGCAGGCTTTGGAGACGGTGCCCGGGGTAGGGGAGCAGCCCGCGCTGCGCAGTGCGCTGAGCAAACTGCTGGCGGCAGCCGGCGGGGTAGCCGGCCGGCATACCGCCGTCGCGGCGGATCTGGCCGCCGAGGAACGCGCGCCCGAGGTGCTCGCGCTGCAGGAAGCCGCGGCCGCGGGGCGGAGCGTGGAGATTGAGTACCTGGTGCCGTCGCGGGACGAAATGACTACCCGCCGGATCGATCCGCTGCGGGTTTTCGCCGTGGACGGCCATTGGTACACCGAGGCCTGGTGCCACCGCCAGCAGGCCGTGCGGCAGTTCCGCGTGGACCGGATGCGTGCGCTGACCGAGACCGGGGAGCATTTTGAGCCTCCCGCCGAGCGCAGCAGCGAATTCCCGGATAGCCTGTTCACCCCGCAGGAGACGGACCAGGTGGTGGTGCTGAAGATCTCCGAGCGCCTGGCCGAACTGGCCGACCAGTACAACGCCCGGCGCCGGGCGGTCATGGAGGACGGTTCGCTGGCGGCCGAAATCCGGTTGTCCACCACGGCGGTGCTGGCCGGCCTGGTGGCCCGCCACGGCGGCGAAGTGGTGGTGCTGGAGCCCGACGACGTGGCACAGCAGACGCAGGAATGGCTGCGGCAGGCGCTGGAGGCCTACCGCGCGGCAGCGGCTCCCGGCGGAAGCTAGAGTGGACAGCATGCCCCTTTGGTTCTGGATTCTTCTTTGGGTTGCCCTCTGTGCGCTGGCCATCATTTTCATGGCCCTGTTGGGCTGGCGGATCTTCCGCCAGTTCATGCGAACTTTGCGCGAATTCGAGGCTGCGGCGGAGCGGCTGGGGAGTGGCCTGCAGGCGGAACCGCCGCTGGCAGAGCCGCATCATCCACGGCCGGCTATCTTCGCCGACCCCGCCGCGCTGAAGGCGGAATACGCCGCCGGCAAGGAGCAGCGCCGCGAGCAGCGTCGGCAGCGTCGGGTGGCCCGTCGGGCGGCCCGGGGGCAGCGGCAGTCCCTGCATGATCTGCGGCTTTCCTGATCCCGCCATGGCATAAGATGTAGTAGACGAAAGGAACCACGCATGGGACGACTCTTCGATAACCCTTGGACCATCATTATTCTGGTCATCATTGTGCTGCTGCTCTTTGGCGCACCGAAGCTGCCCGGCCTCGCCCGCAGCGTGGGCCAGTCCATGCGGATTTTCAAGTCCGAGGTGAAGCAGATGAAGGACGACGACACATCTGCTGCCGGCCCGGACTCGGAGCCGGTCGAGGGCCGTGTGGTCAACCCGCCACGCAACAACACTGACAACCGCGGCCAGGCGCCGAATGCGAACGGTGGATCCCCATCGCCGCACCAGCAGTAAGGGCCGTGGCCGGTAAGAAGGGCCGCAAGGCCAACCCTGAGGGGCGGATGCCGCTCAGGGCGCACCTGAAAGAACTGCGCAACCGGCTGATCATTGCCGGCGTCGCCGTCCTGCTGGGGGCCATTGTCGGCTGGTTCCTCTATGACCCGGTCATGGTGGCGGTCCAGCAGCCGCTGATGGAGATCTCGGCGGAAAAGGGCCGGCGCGCCGAAATCAACTACGGCAGCGTCGGCTCACCCTTCGATCTAAAGATCCAGGTCTCCATTTTCCTGGGGTTGCTGGTCAGTTCGCCGGTGTGGATCTACCAGATCTGGGGCTTCATCACGCCGGGCCTCAAAACCAAGGAACGCCGCTACACGCTGGGCTTCATGCTCGCCGCCGTGCCGCTGTTCCTGCTCGGGATCTACTTCGGCTGGATTGTGCTGCCGGAGATCGTGAAGGTCCTGACCATGTTCACCCCGCAGGGCGGCGTGAACCAGATCCTGGCCACCGACTACCTGACCTTCGTCATGCGGATGTTCCTGTCGCTCGGCGTCGCGTTCCTGCTCCCGGTGGTGCTGGTTGGGCTGAATTTCGCCGGACTGCTGTCCGGCCGCCGGGTGATTAAGAGCTGGCGGATTGTGGTGTTCCTGGTCTGTCTGGTCGCTGCGATGGCGGCTCCCGGCCCGGATGCCATGTCCATGTTCCTCTTGGCCGGACCGCTGTTGGCGCTGTTCTTCGTGGCCACCGGGATCAGCCTGATCAACGACAAGCGGCGCGAGAAGCGGCGCGCGGCGCGCGAAGCCGAAGTCGCCGCCACGCTCGACCAGGCCACGCCGCTCGACCAACTGGAAGCCGATGACCGGAAGCCGGACGGCGCCCAATAGTGCTTGCGGCTCGTCGGCGCCAAGCACACCCATCAGGCGCGCACGTTTAAGCGGATAGTCTTTTGCTATGAGTTCTCCATCCGAACGTTATCTGGCAGCCGCCGAACGGGTGGCCTTCTCCAAGACCCGGCTGTATTCGTTCAGCCAGACTCTCCGGTTCGAACTCGATCCCTTCCAGCGCGAGGCTTGCGAGGCGCTGGAGCTCGGCAGCGGCGTACTGGTGGCCGCTCCCACCGGCGCCGGCAAGACCGTGGTCGGGGAGTTTGCGGTCTACATGGCGCTTCAGCGGGGGCTGAAGGCGTTCTACACTACGCCGATCAAGGCCCTGAGCAACCAGAAGTACAACGAACTGGTGGCCACCTACGGGGCCCAACGGGTCGGGCTGCTGACCGGTGATACCTCGATCAATCCGCATGCAGATGTAGTGGTGATGACCACCGAGGTGCTGCGGAACATGCTGTACGCCAATTCCGACACGTTGCTGGACCTGGCCTACGTGGTGATGGACGAGGTCCATTACCTGGCCGACCGCTTCCGCGGTGCCGTGTGGGAAGAAGTGATCATCCACCTGCCCGACAACGTGCAACTGGTCTCACTGTCGGCGACCGTCTCCAACGCCGAAGAGTTCGGCGCCTGGCTGGATACCGTGCGCGGCGACACCCGCGTGGTGGTGTCCGAGCATCGTCCGGTGCCGCTATGGCAGCACGTGATGGTGGGCTCCGACCTGTTCGATCTCTTCGCCGGCGACATCGCCTTCGATGAATCGGTGCCGGAATCCGGAACCGGCAGCAGCCGGGCCTATGAAGTGAATCCTGAGCTGCTGAAGCTGGCCTCGGCCGAGCTCAAGCTCAACCGCAGCGCCAACTGGGGGCGCTCCGGCGGTCGGCGGGGCCGGCGTGCCCCCGAGCCGCCGCGGCAGGCGCTGACCCGGATTCGGCGCGCCAGCCGGCCGCAGGTCATCGCCAAGCTGGACAGCGAGGGGCTGCTGCCGGCCATCACCTTCATTTTCTCGCGCAACGGTTGCGACGCCGCCGTCAAGCAGTGTTTGGAATCCGGGTTGCTCCTGACGACCGAGACGGAACGCGCCACGATCGTCCGCCGGGTGGACGAAGCCGTGCAGGACATTGCCGAAGAAGATCTGGACGTCCTCGGATTCTGGACCTGGCGCGAGGGCTTGTCCCGCGGGTTTTCGGCCCACCACGCCGGCATGCTTCCGACGTTCAAGGAAGTGGTGGAGAAGCTTTTCGCCGACGGTTTGGTGCGCGCCGTCTTCGCCACAGAGACGCTGGCGCTGGGCGTCAACATGCCGGCGCGTTCAGTGGTGCTGGAGAAACTGGATAAGTTCAACGGCGAGGCACACGTCGACATCACGGCGGGGGAGTACACACAGCTGACCGGCCGCGCCGGAAGGCGCGGCATCGACGTCGAAGGCCATGCCGTGGTGCTCTGGCAGCCCGGCACCGATCCCGGGGCTGTGGCGGGCCTCGCTTCGCGGCGGACCTATCCGCTGAACTCCAGCTTCCGGCCCACCTACAACATGAGCATCAACCTGATTGCCCAGTTCGGCCGCGGTCCCGCCCGCGAGATTTTGGAGAGCTCGTTTGCGCAGTTCCAGGCCGACCGCTCGGTGGTGGGCTTGGCCAAGCAGGTGCGCAGCCGGGAAGAATCGCTGGCCGGCTATGAACAGGCGATGAGCTGCCATTTGGGAGACTTCAGCGAGTACGCGCGGCTGCGCAGGGAGCTGAACGACGCCGAGAAACGCGCCTCCCGCACCCAGTCCCGGCATCTTCGTTCGGCGGCCGCAACGTCCCTGGACCGCCTGCGCCGCGGGGACATCATCGACATCTCGGCCGGACGGAGCCTGGGCTATGCGGTAGTGCTGGACCGGGACGAATCGGCCCGCGAACCTCGCCCCACCGTGCTGACCCAGGAAAAGCACATCCGACGGATCTCGGTTGACGATTTCCAGGGCCCGGTGGACGTCCTTTCCAGCATCCGGATTCCCAAGACTTTCAATGCGCGCAGCCCCAAGGAACGCCGGGACCTGGCGTCCTCGCTGCGCAATGCCTTGCATGACAAGCGTCCGCCGCGGCGCGGAACCGAGCACCGCGACTTTGTGGTGCCCGGCGGGCAACAGGCCGAGCGGCAGATCAACGACCTGCGCCGCCAGCTCAAGGCCCATCCCTGCCACGGCTGCAGCGACCGTGAAGACCATGCCCGCTGGGCCGAGCGATGGTGGAAACTCCGCAAGGAGACCGACCAGCTCGTCTCGCAGATCCAGGGCCGGACGAACACCATCGCCAAGACCTTCGACCGTGTCTGCCAAGTACTGGACAGCTATGGCTATCTGGAGACCGGCGGCGACGGGGTGGCCATCAGCCCTGCAGGTGAACGCCTCCGCCGGATCTACGGCGACCGCGACCTGCTGGTGGCGCTGTGCCTGGAGCAGGATGCGTTCACAGGGCTTACCTCCGCGGAACTGGCCGCCTTCATCTCCTGCCTGGTGTACCAGGCCAAGCGTGAAGAGGCCGGCATCCGGCCCAAGATGCCCTCGCCGGGGATGGAGGCTTCGGTCACCATCGCCGTGCGCGAATGGTCCCAGCTGACCGATCTGGAGGAGCAGCACCGCTTGCCGCTGAGCGGAGAGCCGGAGCTGGGACTCGTCTGGCCGATGTACAAGTGGGCCAGCGGCCGCTCCCTGCAAACTGCGCTCAAGGGTACGGACCTGGCTGCCGGCGACTTCGTCCGGTGGGCCAAACAGGTAATCGACCTGTTGGACCAGTTGGTCAAGGTTCCCAACATCGATCCACAGCTCGCGGCGCGCGGCAGGCAGGCCATCGGCCAGGTCCGCCGCGGCGTCGTCGCCTATGCGGCCGTGGCCGAATAGCCCGGACCGTCGCTGTACCACCTGAAAGGATCTCCATGAGTAAGTCTGCCCTGCCCGCCGCCACGGGTCTCACGCTGTACCGCAACGGCAGCGTCTACAGTGCAGCCGACCCGTACGCCACAGCAATGCTTGTTGACGGGGGCACGGTGGCGTGGATCGGCTCCGAGCATGCGGCCACGTCCATCGCGGACAGCACCATGCGCCTCGTCGATCTGGACGGACGGCTGGTGGCCCCGGGATTCGTGGATTCACATGCCCACGTAACCCAGACGGGCCTCGCGCTGTCCTCGCTCGACCTCACCGGCTGCGCGTCGCTAGCGGAACTGCTTGACGCCGTCGCCGCAGCTGCGCGGCAAAACTCCGCGCCGGTGCTGGGTCACGGCTGGGATGAGACACGGTGGCCGGAGAACCGCGCACCGAGCGCTGCCGAACTGGACCGCGCCGGCGCGGGGGCAGAGGTCTTCCTCACCCGGGTGGATGTCCATTCCGGGGTCGTCTCCGCCGCACTGGCGGCCCGGCTGGCGTTGTCCGAGCTACCGGGCTGGACCGGCGCCGGCACGGTCAGCGGGTCGGCTCTGGAACGGGCCCGGCACGCCGTCCAGACCCCCGCCGCCGGCCGGCGGGAGGAACTCCAGCGCCGGGCCATGCAGCACGCTGCTTCCCGGGGATACGTCGCGCTGACGGAAATGGCCGCCCCGCAGTTGGGGCCCGCCGAGGACCTGCTGGGACTGCTCGCGCTGAGCGAGTCCGAACCCGGTCCCAGGATCTTGCCGTATTGGGGAGAGCTGATGACCTCCGCCGCACAGGTCACCGAGACGATGGAGCGCTTTTCCGGGCGGCTGCGGGGGCTGGGCGGCGACCTGACCATGGACGGCTCCATTGGATCTCATTCCGCCGCCGTCAGCGCCGGGTACGCCGACCGGCCCGGAGAGCACGGTTCGCTGTATCTGGACACCGAGGCAGCAGCGAGGCATCTGGAGTTGACGGCCGGACAGGGCATCCAGGCTGGATTCCATGTCATTGGCGACGCCGCACTCCTCCGGGTGCTCGATGCCTTGGATCTGGCCGCCGAACGCATCGGGCAAGCGGCGGTACGTTCCGCCCGCCCGCGCCTGGAGCACGTGGAAATGCTGCCGGACGGGGCCCTGGAACGGTTGCTGCAGCACGGGGTGACGGCCAGCATGCAGCCGCTCTTCGACGCGTATTGGGGCGGCACCGAGGGGATGTATGCCACCCGGCTTGGTGCCAAGGCGGCGCTGGCGATGAACGCCGTGGGGACCTTGCAGACCGCAGGCGTTCCGGTCGCCATCGGATCCGATGCTCCCGTCACCGAACAAAGCCCGTGGGCCGCCGTGAAGGCCTGCTTGGAGCACCACAATCGGAGCGAGCAAATGTCTGCGCGGGCAGCGTTCCTGGCCCACACGAGGGCCGGCTGGCGGGCCGCAGGCGAGCGCAATCCCATGGAGGGGCAGTTGGCTCCGGGTACACCGGCGACGTTCGCCGTCTGGGACGCGGATGAGCTTTCCATCCAGACGCCGGACTCGCGGGTGTCCGCCTGGAGCACGGACGCGCGCGCCGGAACTCCGATGCTCCCGTCACTGGACAACGGAAGTTTGCCGGAGTGCGTCCGCACTGTGGTGAACGGAATAACCATTCACGACGCGCTCTAGCGGCCACGGAGTCCAGACCGCGGACGGGTTGGGATGCGGAAGATCTGAATGAAATGTTTAATTTCTGCTCATTTCCGCCGCAAGGAGACCTGCTCTGACGTGCATGTTTGGACAAAACCGCAGGTCAGAGCGGTATTGACACTTCCAACATAGCCAGTAGGCTGAAGTCTCTTGGGCCGGTATTTCTTCGCGGATTCCGGCCCGTGCCGGGGAGAGTGGCAGCCGGCGGCAGCCGCCTCTGCGCGGTTGCTCCGTTTGTCCCTTGACGAACCGGCACTTTCCAGGGTAGGTCCGCATGTCAGTAGAAAACATGTCTGCGTTCCCCAACAGGTTTGCTTTCGTGGCCCGAAGGCGTGCGGACCTACCCGTCCTTTCCTCCCGGCCTCGACCGCAGGGACCACCGGCCACCTGCCCGTCGGGCGATGGCCTATACTGGACCGTCGATGTGGAAGCCCGCTAGGGCACTTCGCGCATCATGAAATCTGCGGTTTGCAGCACAACGTTCGAAAGGCCACTGAGTGCGGGTCGTCACCATCATCCCGACGTACAACGAGATTGAGTCCCTCCCGAAGACAGTAGCCCGCCTCCGCTCCGCCGAACCCGGCTCCGACATCCTGGTTGTCGACGACAATTCCCCGGACGGCACCGGCGCCCTCGCCGATCGAATGGCCGCCGAAGATTCCGCCATCCACGTGCTCCACCGAGCGGGCAAAGCCGGATTGGGCGCAGCCTACATCGCCGGGTTCCGCTGGGGTCTTGACGCCGGCTACGACGTGCTGGTGGAGATGGACGCCGACGGCTCCCACCAACCGGAGGAACTGACCCGGTTGCTGTCCGCGCTGCGGGACGGCGCTGACATGGCTAAAGGCTCCCGGTGGATCCCCGGCGGGAAGGTGGTCAACTGGCCCATCCACCGTAAGGCCATTTCCTTGGCCGGCAGCCTGTACTCGCGAATCATGCTGGGCGTGACCGTCCGCGACATCACCGGCGGATACAACGCCTTCAAGGCCCAGACACTCCGCACCATCGATCTGGATGCCGTGGAATCGGTTGGTTACTGTTTCCAGATCGATCTCACCTGGCAGACCTTGAAGGCTGGACTGAGGGTGCGCGAGGTACCCATCACCTTCGTTGAGCGGGAGTACGGCGACTCGAAAATGAGCGGCGGAATTGTCGCCGAGTCGATTGTCCTGGTCACCAAGTGGGGGATTGCCGACAAGTGGCGCAGGCTCCGCACCAAGCGGGCCTAATTTACAGACGCAAAAGAGAGGGAGCATCCCGGATGCCCGGGTTGCTCCCTCTCATTTGCGTATTTCGGAGCCGGAGCCTTAAGCGGTGCGGCGTTCCCCGCGGCGTTCGCGGAGCTTGGTCAAGCGGTCTTCAAGAATCTGTTCGAGTTCCTCGACGCTGCGGCGTTCCAGGAGCATGTCCCAGTGGGTGCGCACGGGCTTGGCATTCGGGTCAACGGGGCGTTCTCCGTTGACGAGGAGGGCTTCCTTGCCGGACTTGGAGACCCAGACTGCCGGAATCTCGGCCTCTGCGGCGAAAGTGACGAACACCTGCTCGCCATCCTCGCAACGGTACTCGACGCGCTGGCGCGGAGCCGGCTCAACTCCGGATTCAGTCTCCATGCTCTGCGCTCCGAGGCGCATACCCCGCAGGCTACGATCGCTCATGATCTCTCCCTCTTGTCTTGTGGCGGACCCGGTGGTTTGGACCTCGTCCGCGATGGCTCGCTAACACCCTCAACGTCGGCGGGCGGCCGTCTGTTCCCGGTCGCAAATGATAATGGCAATCTGCTCTACGTCAAGGATGGTTATGAGCGGCAACTTCCCGGCAAGCCACCCATTATAGTCCGCGCCAGTGTCCCCGGTAAACCGGCCCCGGGATGCCGGGGGGATCCGGTTGAGCGGATACCCCGGGCATCCAAGCCCTTGGCCTTGCTTCGGCCGCGGGCCTAAGCGCGCGGTTCGTTGTCGGTGGCGGAAACGGCAGGCGTGCCGCTGTCCGGAACCGCGGCGCCCAGCACGCTTCCGATGCCCTTGAGCGCTTCGCCGACTTCGCTGGGGATGATCCAGAGCTTGTTCGACTCGCCTTCGGCAAGTTTGGGAAGCGTCTGCAAGTACTGGTACGCCAGCAGCTTTTGTGTGGGATTGCCCTTGTGAATGGCATCAAACACCTTCTGGATGGCCTGGGCTTCGCCGTCGGCGCGCAGGATGGCGGCCTTGGCATCGCCTTCGGCCGCGAGGATGGCTGCCTGACGCTGACCCTCGGCGGTCAGGATCTGGGACTGCTTGGTGCCTTCGGCCGTCAAGATGGCCGCACGGCGGTCACGTTCGGCCCGCATCTGCTTTTCCATCGAGTCCTGGATGGAGTGTGGCGGATCAATCGCCTTGAGTTCCACCCGCGAGACGCGGATGCCCCAGCGGCCTGTGGCCTCGTCCAGGACTCCACGCAGCTGGCCGTTGATCTGGTCACGGGACGTGAGCGCCTCTTCCAAATTCAAGCCGCCGACCACGTTGCGCAGGGTCGTGGTGGTCAGCTGTTCAACAGCCTGGATGTAGTTGGCGATCTCGTAGGTCGCGGCACGGGCGTCGGTGACCTGGAAATAGACCACAGTGTCGATGGAGACCACCAGGTTGTCTTCGGTGATCACCGGCTGCGGTGGGAAGGACACAACCTGTTCGCGCAGATCCAGCAGCGGCAGCAGACGGTCCACGAAGGGGATCAGGATGGTGAGTCCGGGGTTCAAGGTGCGCTGGTACTTGCCCAGGCGCTCCACAACGCCGGCCCGTGCCTGCGGGACGATCCGTACGGCCCGGACCAGAACGATCACGACGAACAAGATCAGGACCAGCAGCACGATCCATATTGCGATATTGCTATCCATAGTTCCCCTCTAAGAGTGGTGTCAGAGACTCACGGCGCCGGGATCCGGACCGTAAGCTGGTTCTACTGGGCTGGAAGCGGCCCGTCTGTGCGCTGCGGTGTCACGACGGCGGTGGCGCCCTCGATCCGGGCCACCGAAACGCGCTGGCCTGCCGGAATGGCCGATCCGTCCGCAGACCTGGCAGTCCATGTGTCGCCGCCGATCTTGACCACGCCGGAATGGTCGGTGACCGATTCGAGTGCAATCGCAGACTCGCCGATGAGCCGGTCCACGTTCGTGGCCAGGTCCCGCGGCCCACTATGTAGATGCCGCAGCGCGACCGGCCGGACGAAAAGCACCATCAGCAGGGCGACAACACAGAAGATGACCACCTGAAGCCAGAAGGGCAGTCCGAGCAGGGCTGCGAACAAAGCCACCAGCGCACCGGAGGACATCATGATGAAGAACAGGTCCAGCGTCATCATTTCGACGATGGCCAGGATCAGAAACACGACCAGCCAGGTTACCCAGCTGTTGGCGACAATCCATTCGATCATCAGCACTCCCTGATGTTTGGAGCAGCCGCCGTTTCCTCAGCCTGGATCGTTCAAGCAGGCATCCACCGCGAGCTGCTGCTGCCCTTGATGCTTCCATCATGCCCGACGGCGGGACGCTGCGGAGTGAATTTCGCCACTTGCATGCGGTATTGGAGGTATCGTGGCCAAGTTGTAACCAGAACGGCGTCGCCCCAGGGGCAGGACCCTCGGCCGGATAGGATGGTGCGGTGCTACAAACCGCGCCCTGCAGCGCATCCCGGAGCGTGCCATGCAGACCGTCCTGACCAGCAAGCGGCTGTCCCTGAGGACACTGCGCCTGTTTGCCGGGCTCTTTGCCTATGGCATCGCCATCGCGCTGATGATCCGGGCGAATCTCGGCTCCGCCCCGTGGGACGTGCTGAGCCAGGGCATTGCCCGGGCAACGGGCATGAGCTTCGGCTGGGCAACGGTGGCGATCAGCGCGGCCGTGCTGCTGCTGTGGATCCCGCTGCGGCAGAAGCCGGGCGCCGGCACCATTGCCAACGCACTGCTCGTTGGCTTCTTCGCCGACATCGGGCTGCTGGTCATTCCGCTCTGGCATCACCTCGCCGCGCAGCTGCTGTCATTCGGTTCCGGCCTGCTGCTGCTGGCAGCCGCAAGCGCCCTGTATATCGGCGCCGGACTTGGCCCGGGGCCTCGGGACGGCTTGATGACCGGACTGCATGCAGTCACCGGCTGGCAGGTCTGGATTGTCCGGACCGGAATCGAAGCGGCGGTGACCCTGACGGGCTGGCTGCTCGGCGGCGTCGTCGGGCTCGGCACGCTGGTGTTCGTCCTGGCCATCGGACCCCTGGTCCAGCTGTTCCTGAAGTGGATGTACGTCGACCTGAACCCGGCGGCGGGCAAGCAGGCTGCCACGCCCGTCCACGACTAAGCCGGACCCAGGGTATGCGCTGGCCTAGCTGCGGCCGCGGCGCCGGTAGGCAGTCACGGTGAACCGTGCGGTCACCGGAAGCTGGCCACCGTCCGCCCCGGCGGCTGCGGCCGCCGCCGCCCGGACGTCCCCGGCGTCGATGTGGTGGGCGTTGGGCCCCATCATGACCAAGCGCACAATATCCTCGGCGGCCAGCTGAAGCGGCACCTGGAGCGCCACCGAGTCCACTTCCTCGAATCCATCGCCCAGAGTCTCGCCCAGCCGTTCCGATTTGTCCGTATCAACAGCCAGCAGCGGTACCACCTCGCGCAGTTCGTCGAGGTGCCCCGGTGCGGCGGAGGCCACCACCAGGTGCCCGCCGGGTTTCAGCACCCGGGCGAACTCAGCCGGGTTGCGGGGAGCGAAGACGTTGAGGATCAGGTCCGTGCTGCCGGCGGCCAGCGGCAGCGGTTTCCAAAGGTCCCAGACCACGCACAAGGCTTCCGGCAGCACCCGGGCAGCCCTGCGGAGGGCGAACTTGGACAAATCCAGGGCCAGGGCCCGCCCGTCCGCGACGTTACGCAGCACGGCCTCGAGGTAATACCCGGTACCGGCACCGGCATCCAGCAGTACCGGAGCCGGCGTTCCGGTCAGAAGCGTCCTGGTCGTCGCCGCCAATTGCCGGGCCAGCGGGGCGTAATGCCCGGCGCCCAAAAAGGCATCGCGGGCGGCCACCATCTCGGCGGTGTCGGGCATGAAGCGGGTGCCGCGGCCGGTGAGCATGTTGACGTAACCCTGCCGGGCGCCGTCGTACTGGTGGCCCGCCGCACAATGCAGACCTTGGGCGGGAATCTGCCCGGCGGCTTCCAGTTGTTCCCCGCAGACCGGGCAGAGCATCAGCGGTATCAGATCCAGGGAGCGCGCGGCGGAGGGCATGCTCCATCCTAAGCAAAGCGGCCGGCGGGCCGGCTGATTGGCTCCGGCCCGGCGATGAGACTAGGCTCACAAGCGTGAGATCTGAAGACATTGCTTTATTTAATTTGCTGTCCGTGCCAACGCTCCACCCGGACGGTGGCCGCGCGGCCGTTTCGGTCACCCATCCGGACTTTGCGTCGGACAGTTATGTAGGGCAATTGTGGGAAGTTCCACTCGACGACGGCGGTGCCTCGCGCCGCCTGACTCGCGGTTTCAGCGATTCCGCCCCGGCCTACTCGCCCGACGGCGGTGCGCTGGCTTTCCTGCGGACCGCAGCGCCGGGGGAGCGGCCGCAGCTGATGGTGGTGGACAGCCGCGGCGGAGAGCCGGTGGCCGTCACCGAGCAAAAACTCGGAGTCTCCGCCTTCGTGTGGGCGCCGGACTCCCGCCGCTTGGTCTTCGCCGCCCGTGTTCCGGCGGAGGGGCGGTACGGCACGTTGGACGGCGTCGGCCCCGGCGCCGAAGATGCCCGGCTGGTCACCGGCTACAAGTACCGGATGAACGGCGCCGGCTACACAGGCGACAAACGCACACACTTGTTCATGGTGGATGCGCCGGATCTGCAGGCGGAACCGGCGATAGCCCCGGTGGGCCGGGCCCGGAAGGCCACTGAGGATGCCGGTGCAGAGTTTTCCGCGGCGGCCCCCGCCCGGCAGCTCACCAGCGCGGACGCCGACCACGACAGTCCGGCCTTCAGCCCGGACGGCCGGACGCTGTACTTCACGGCCGCCCTGCACCACGGCGCCGACGAGGATCTGCGGAGCGACGTCTACGCCCTGGACCCCGGGGCATCCGACGCGCGGCCGCGGCTCATGTCCAACCTGTCCGGCGAGACGCTGGGCACCGGCTCCCCGCAGCCCAGCGACGACGGCGCCTGGCTGTTCTATCTGGGCAGTTCGATCGGCGGCGGGACGGACTTCGTCGCCCGCAACACCGCACTGTATGTGACTCCCGTCTCCGCTCCGCACGAGGTGCGGCGGCTGACCGATCCGGAGACGCTGGATCTGGGCGAAGGCGAGCTGGTGGCCGCCGGCCCGGACTCTGTGCTGGCCGTGAACTGCCACCGGGGCTCCGCGCAGTTGCTGGAAGTCTCCGCCGCGGGCGGCATCAACGTGCTTGTCGACGGACCGCTGAAGGCGGCGGCGGCCGCTCACGCCGCCGGCCGGACCGTGGTCAGTTTTTCCGATGCCGGCACGGCAGGGGACCTGGCACTGGTTTCCGATGCAGGCCTGTCCCGTTTGACCGACTTCTCGGTCGCGTTGCGCGGCGCCGGGATTTGTGAACCCCGGGAAGAGGTCTTTGCCTCGTCGGACGGCTACCCGGTGCACGGCTGGGTGCTGCTGCCCGACGGCGAAGGGCCTCACCCGGTGCTGCTGAACATCCACGGCGGACCGTTCGCCCAGTACGGCTGGGAGGTGTTTGATGAGGCGCAGGTCTACGCCGAGGCGGGCTACGCCGTCGTGATGTGCAACCCGCGGGGTTCCGCCGGCTACGGCCAGGCGCATGGCCGGGCCATCAAAGGTGCCATGGGGACCGTCGATATGGCGGACGTGCTGGCGTTCCTGGAAGGCGCCGTCGCCAAGTACCCGCAGCTGGACGGGAGCCGGCAGGGCGTCATGGGTGGCTCCTACGGCGGCTATCTGACCGCCTGGACGGTGTCCCAGAACCACCGGTTCGCGGCGGCGATCGTGGAACGCGGCTACCTGGACCCGCCGTCGTTCGTCGGGTCCTCGGACATCGGCTGGTTCTTCTCCGACGAATACACCGGCACGGATCCGGACCAGGTCCGCGGCCAGAATCCCTTTGCCCAGCTCGATGCGGTGCGCACCCCGGTGTTCGTCATCCACTCCGAAGAGGACCTGCGCTGTCCGCTGGAGCAGGCCCAGCGCTACTACGTGGGACTGAAGCAGCGCGGCATCCCCACCCAGTTGCTGATCTTCCCCGGCGAAAACCATGACCTGTCGCGTGCCGGCACCCCGTGGCACCGGAAGCAGCGCTTCGACGAAATCCTGCGGTGGTGGGCAACCTACCTTCCCACCCCACAGAACAACGACGGCGGGATGGCGGCCGCAGCCGGGACGAAAGCCGCTGCTCCGGCGTAGGGCCTCCCGGGTCGGGCGCTGGGCTAGAAGTTCAGGCCGGTGCGCGCCTGATCAACCGTTGGCTGCGCCCAATAGCGGTTGTACTCGGCGTTGCCGCAGAGCGAACGCGACAGCATCTTGTCCACGTAGATGGTGCCGGAGAGGTGGTCCGTTTCGTGCTGCACGATCCTGGCCTGCCAGCCGGTGAAGCTTTCGCGCCGGCGGCTGCCGTCGGGCTGGTCGTAGTCCAGTTCGACGCTGCGGTGCCGCTCAACCACGCCTTGGAATCCTGCGAAGGACAGGCACCCCTCATAGTAGGCGGCCGTTTCCTCGCCGATGGCGCGGTAGGACGGATTGATGATCGCAAAGTACGGGAGTGGGGCGCGTTGCCGGGCTTCGGCGATCTCCGGCTCCGCGTCGAAGGTGTCCTCAAGAACCGCGATCCGCAGCGGAACGCCGATTTGCGGAGCGGCCAGTCCGACGCCGGGGGCAGCGTGCATGGTCCGGCGCATCAGCTCCAACAAGGCGGTCAGGTCGGCAGCGTCCAACTGCCCGTCGAACGTGGCTGCCTGGCGGCGCAGCATCGGTTCGCCGATCTGAAGGATCGGGGCAGGTTCGCCGGAGCCGGCCAGGGTATGGACTAGATCGCGCAGTTGCTCGGCAGAGTAGTCGGTCACAGCTGACTAGTGTAGGCGCTGGCACGGCCTCGCACGCCCTGGCAGGCGCGCGGCACGGGCATTTGCAGGCCGTCAGCCCGCCTGGCCGGCAGCCGCACACGCCTCGCTGATGAAGCGGTACACCGCACGGTCAAAATCGTGGCCCGCGTTCAACCGGAGGATGCCGTGCCAACTCCCCGCCGCGATGCTCACCGGGATCCGGGTGCCCAGCTTGTCCTCGGCCAGGGCATGTGGATCGCAGCGCATCGGCACAATGTGCAGGCTCAGGCGGGACGCCGGGTCCGTTCCGTGCACGCGGAGGTTGCTGGGCCAGGCATGTGTGCCGTCCTCGTCCAGCAGCGTGGTGGTGCCAAAGGATTCGATGACCAACGAATCCTTCCCACCCGACGGATGCACATCTATTCCCACGACTGCCGATCCGCTGCCGGGCAGCACTTTCAGTGTCTCGTCAATCCGGAGGTCGGCCACCGAAGCTGCCGCCTGCGCCAAGCAGTCCTCGGAATAGTTCCGGGACAGCACGTTGTGTGGGTCGTTGGCCTGGACTTCCACCGTGCTCAGCCCGGACCGCTCACTGTCCATCGTCACCGTCATCCGATGCGTCGCAGCCTCCGCCGACTGACCGGCCGAACACCGGGCCGGCGGCAGCTCAGCGGGCAGGCTGACAGTTGAACCGGCCGAGACCCTGGTCCCGCCGGTGCGCGTGGGCTTCCAGTCCGCAGCTCCTTCGTACAGCGGTGAATGCAGGGTGGCCGACGTTACGAGCACGGGCTCTCGGGATATGTTCGTGATCATCAGGTTGACCACACGGTCCGTGTAGAGGGCGCGGCCCTGGTCCACGGCTGCGGAGACGGGATGGTTATCCGCCGGAGTCGCGGGGGACAGGTCCCCGGGAGCCCCGCTACATGCTGGGAGCAGCGCGGCCGCCATCAACAGCAACACCGAACAGTTCCCACTCCTTCGGCGGCCATGATCCATGCCACTAAGGTAGTACCAACTCCGGGGACTTGGTCCTCGCCAGCAGCGAAAGGGCAACTTGTGGACGAACGACTCATGCTCCTCGACACAGCATCGCTGTATTTCCGGGCGTTCCACGCTTTGCCTGACTCGATCAAGGCCAAGGACGGAACACCGGTGAACGCCGTGCGCGGGTTGCTCGACATTGTGGCCCGGCTGGTCACCGACTACCGGCCCACGCAACTGGTCGCCTGCTGGGACAACGACTGGCGTCCCGCCTGGCGGGTCGAGCTGATGCCCACCTACAAACGCCACCGTGTTGCCGCCACCGTGCCGGGCGGCGTCGATGTCGAAGAGACGCCGCCGGGACTGGTTGACCAACTGCCGTTGATCCGCGAGGTGCTTGCCGCCCTGGACCTCGCCGTCGTCGGAGCTGACCATCACGAGGCCGACGACGTGATCGGCAGCCTTGCAAGCCAAGCCGACGTTCCCGTGGACATCGTGACCGGCGACCGGGACCTGTTCCAACTGGTGGACGACGAGCGCGACGTCCGCGTGATCTACACCGCGCGGGGCATGAGCAATCTCGAAGTCTTGACGGACGTGTCCGTGGTGCGCAAGTACGGCGTGCTGCCGGTCCAGTACGCGGACTTCGCCACGCTGCGCGGAGACACTTCCGACGGTCTGCCCGGCGTGTCCGGCATCGGCGACAAGACCGCGGCCGGGCTGCTGAAGGACCATGGCAGCCTGGACGGGATAGTTGC
This sequence comes from Arthrobacter sp. Dra40, assembly GCF_059091905.1. Classification (NCBI taxonomy): domain Bacteria; kingdom Bacillati; phylum Actinomycetota; class Actinomycetes; order Micrococcales; family Micrococcaceae; genus Arthrobacter; species Arthrobacter sp. Dra40. Next base: position 12,726 of record NZ_JBNHHB010000010.1, on the reverse strand, counting down.
TGCGGCAGCAGATCCGGAGGCTGCAATGTCCGCGCGGTTCCGGGCGAAGATTGCCGAGGCTGCCGACTACCTCAAGGCCGCGCCCACCGTTGTCAAGGTTGTCCGGGATCTTGAGCTCGGTGGCTTCGACGGCCGCCTGCGGGCACCGGACAGCGACCAGGCGGAACGGCTAGATCGGCTCGGCACCGAACTGAACATCAGCGGACCGCTGGGCCGGGTCCGCAAGGCGTTGGCGACCGCGGGCGAGGCCTCCTGCTGACAGAACGGCGCCGGGGCAAGCGGGTGCTCACGCAGGCGGCAGGGCAGGCCGGTCAGGAATGGAGAAGCGCCCGCCTCCACGCCACGGCTAGCATTACCGTCATGGATATCTTCACCGTCCCAGACCGCAACGGTGACCCCGCCCTACAGATGGAGACACGATGAGCACGGCCACGACGACGGACTCGCAGCCGGGGCGGATGCACGCCGCGGACAGCCACGACCTGATCACCGTGCGGGGCGCGCGGGTGAACAACCTCAAGGACATCAGCGTCGAGATTCCCAAGCGCCGTTTGACGGTCTTTACCGGCGTCTCCGGCTCGGGCAAGAGTTCGCTGGTGTTCGCCACCATCGCCGCGGAGTCCCAGCGGATGATCAATGAGACGTACAGCGCCTTCGTGCAGGGTTTCATGCCGACGTTGGCTCGCCCCGAGGTCGACGTGCTCGAAGGCTTGACCACCGCGATCATCGTCGACCAGGAACGGCTGGGCGCCAACCCGCGATCCACCGTGGGCACCGTCACGGATGCCAACGCGATGCTGCGGATTCTTTTCAGCCGGCTGGGGGAGCCGCACATCGGCTCGCCCAATGCGTATTCCTTCAACGTTCCGTCGGTGAAGGCGAGCGGTGCCATTACCGTGGAACGCGGCGGCAGGACCAAGGCCGAAAAGGCCACCTTCCATCGGCTGGGCGGCATGTGCCCGCGCTGTGAGGGCATGGGCTCGGTGAGTGACTTCGATCTGACCGCGCTCTACGACGACACCAAGTCGCTGTCCGAGGGCGCCCTGACCGTCCCCGGCTACAGCATGGACGGCTGGTACGGCCGCATCTTCAGCGGCGCCGGCTTGCCGATGGATAAGCCCATCGGCAAGTACACCAAGAAGGAGCTGCACCAGCTGCTCTATGCCGAGCCCACCAAGATCAAGGTGGAGGGCATCAACCTCACCTATGAGGGGCTGATCCCCAAGATTCAGAAGTCGATGCTCTCCAAGGACCGTGAGGCGATGCAGCCCCACGTCCGGGCCTTCGTGGACCGGGCCATCACCTTTGCCACCTGTCCCGATTGCGGCGGCACCCGGCTGGCCCAGGAGGCCCTGTCGTCGAAGATCAAGGGGCAGAATATCGCGGACCTCTGCGCGATGCAGATCACCGACCTCGCCGACTGGGTCCGGAAGCTGGACGAGCCCTCGGTCGCCCCGCTGGTCTCGGGGCTTCAGCACCTGCTCGACTCGTTTACCGAAATCGGCCTCGGCTATCTGTCCCTCGACCGCCCCTCGGGCACCCTGTCCGGGGGAGAGGCGCAGCGCACCAAGATGATCCGCCATCTCGGCTCGTCCCTCACGGACGTCACCTATGTGTTTGACGAGCCCACCATCGGGTTGCACCCGCATGACATCGAGCGGATGAACCAGTTGCTGCTGCAGCTGCGGGACAAGGGCAACACCGTGCTGGTGGTGGAGCACAAGCCGGAGACCATCGCGATCGCCGACCACGCGGTCGACCTCGGCCCGCGGGCCGGCACGGCCGGGGGAGAGGTGGTCTTCGAGGGCAGCGTCGAAGGGCTGCGCGCCAGCGACACGCTGACCGGCCGGCACCTGGATGACCGGGCGGCGCTCAAAGAAACGGTCCGCGAGGCCAGCGGCGCCCTTGAGGTCCGCGGCGCCACCACGAACAACCTGCAAGGCGTCGACGTCGATATCCCGCTCGGGATTCTCTGCGTCCTCACCGGGGTCGCCGGGTCCGGCAAGAGTTCCCTGATCAACGGCTCGGTCGCCCGCCGCGAGGGCGTGGTGGTGGTCGATCAGGCCGCGATCCGCGGTTCGCGGCGCAGCAACCCAGCGACCTACACCGGGCTGCTTGAACCGATCCGGAAGGCGTTTGCGAAGGCCAATGGCGTCAAGCCGGCGCTCTTCAGCTCAAACTCGGAGGGCGCCTGCCCGGTCTGCAACGGCGCCGGCGTGATCTACACCGACCTCGGCATCATGGAGACGGTCGAGTCGACCTGCGAGGAATGCGAAGGCAAGCGCTTCCAGTCGGCGGTGTTGGAGTACACGCTGGGGGAGAGGAACATTGCGGAGGTGCTCGCGATGTCCGTGACCGAGGCGGAGGAGTTCTTCGGCGCCGGCGAGGCGCGTACTCCGGCAGCGCATAAGATTTTGGACCGCCTCGCGGACGTCGGACTCGGCTACCTCACGTTGGGCCAGCCGCTCACCACCTTGTCCGGTGGAGAACGGCAGCGACTCAAGCTGGCCACGCAGATGGCTGAAAAGGGCGACATCTACATCCTCGACGAGCCGACCACTGGACTACATCTTGCCGACGTCGAGCAACTGCTCGGCCTGCTGGACCGGCTGGTGGACTCCGGAAAGTCGGTCATCGTGATCGAGCACCACCAGGCCGTCATGGCGCATGCAGACCGGATCATCGATCTTGGCCCCGGCGCCGGCAATGAAGGCGGACGGATCGTTTTCGAAGGCACACCCGCCGAGCTGGTGGCTGACCGTTCCACCCTGACCGGCAAACACCTGGCGGCGTACGTCGGAGGCTGATTCTACGGCGCAATATTGTTCCTGCGCCATGCTGGGGCAGCCGCCATGGCGCAGGATTATGTCAACCTAGAGAAGAATCAGGCGGGGCCATACCAGCAGGACCCGGGCCGGCGGTCCTGGCATTATCTGCTGAGCTTTCACGGCCGACCCACGTGAAGGCTGCAACCCAGACATCAGTGTCCATAGGCATCTGGCGCGCATGGCGCGTTCCTGGTGCGTTGGCACAGTCAGCGCCAACGCGCAGACGTGTCGGCGTGGCAACTTTGTCTGCCAGGTAACAAGTAGGTTCGAGCCGGCGATTCGTGACGACTGACCGATGCAGCGCCGCCGCGGAGAGAAAAACCCGCGCGTCTTCGGCTGTCCAGGTGGTTCGCCGCAGTCGGTGGTGCCTTTCTTGCCGCCGACTCAGAGCTCCTCACCCGACCCTATTCGTAACGCCGATAATCCACATTATGTCAACTAAAGCAGCGGGGGGGCCTCTCCGTCCGCGGCCGCCGGCACACGTCAGCTCTTGGAGCCTGTGAGTGCGAGTGTTCCGCCAAGGCCGATCATCATCACGCCGCCGGCGCCCGAAAGCGTGGAGATTCGTCGAGGAGATTGGGCAAACCATGCTCGGGCGGTGCCCGCTGCGAGGGCCCATACGCTGTCGCAGACGAGCGCGATCGCCTGAAACGTCAGCCCGAGAAGAAGGAGTTGCGCCCACACCGCGCCCGCGGCGGGGTCGACGAACTGTGGCAGCACGGCGAGGAAGAAGGCGAGGGTTTTGGGGTTGGTGAACCCAACGATGAAGCCTTGGCGCAGCAGCTTCCAGGCGGATGATGGGACTCGGGATGTGCCTGATACGTGCGCGTGGCGGTGTCGAATGGCTTGGATGCCTAGCCAGACGAGGTAGAGACCACCCGCGATTTTGAGGACGGTAAACGCGACGACAGAGGCCGCGACGATCGCGCCGACGCCAAAGGCGACAGCAAGGATTGCGGGGATGATCCCGAGAGAATTGCCGGCGACGCTGAGGACTCCCGCTCGGCGGCCGAAAGCGATGGACCTTCCGATGGTGAAGAGCACACTGGGGCCGGGAATGACGATGATTACCGCCGCGGTGACTGCGAAGGCGAAAAAGCTCTCAAAGGGAAGCATGACTGAACAATACTCTCGGTTCGTATCAACCGCGTGCTCAGAATTTGATGGTGCAAATTGGCTGATGGCGGCGGCCCCATCAAGGGACTTCAGCCGCATATTCTGCGATGGGGCCGACCAGCGCAGGAAGCGCTCCCCCGCCGGATCGCCGCGAGACAAGGGACTAAGGCTGGTCCGCCAGAGATCTTCTTCAAGCTAGAGCTTCCGGTGGGGGCAGTCGTCACTGCAGGTGAAAGCGGACCAAAGAATCCCAGACGAGGGAGTCACGGGTGCGGGCTCGCCGGCCACATCAGCAGTGTTGCCCGCCCCCTGCCGGTCTGCATGGCTAGGCGCGCGACTCGACGCGCTCGGCGAGCTGGCGGATGACAGTGCCCCAGCCATCGTAGAAGCCGAGTTGTTCGTGCTGGTCGCGGTCGGCGATGTTACGGTGCATGGCGGTGGCCGTGTACTCGGTTCCGTCGGGGTGTTCCTTCATGGTGATGACGGCGGTCAGGAATGATGTTTCCGCGGGGCGCCATCCGGCAACGAGTGCGTCAGTGAAGACGATTCGCTCGAGCTCATCTACAGCGAGAAAGCAGCCGGTGATGTGGGGGCCGAATGCGCCGCCGTCCTGACTGATCTCGGTGCGGAAGGCCCCCACCGGGGCGGAGGTCCATGTCTCGCACACGACAGACCTCGGGCGCGGGGACCCACCATTGCTCAAAGCTCTGGGGATCGGCCCAAGCTTTCCAGACGGCCGCACGCGGGGCCTTGATGATGCGGGAGACGGTCAGATCGAGTTCAGGGTGAAGGGTGGTGATCATTCCGATGCTTCCTTATCTTGCGTGGAGGTGACGAAGTGCTCGAGGCCGCCGGTGCGGGCTTCCCAGACACTTCTCTGTTCGCTGAGCCAGGCCTCGATGTCGTCAAACGATTTCGGTACAAGTGTGCAAATCCGCACCCGCCCGGTCTTGCGCGTCGAGATCCACCCTGTGTTCTGGAGGTAGCGGATGTGCTTCATGAACGACGGCAGCGCCATGTCGAACGGAGCTGCCAACTCGCCGATGCTTGCCGACCCCGCTCCCAGCCGGCCGATCACCGCACGCCGGGTCGGATCGGCCAGGGCATGGAATACACCGTCGAGTTGCGCCGAATACTGAGCCATACGGCTTAGTTGTTGCTGCCAAACGCTTAGCGCACGAGCTAAGCGTTTGTCCGCCCCTCCCCAGGAGTCTTGGCGGCTTCTGGACGGCGTGCCCCGCTCAGCTCCCATCCTTCTCGGATGGAGGGAGCGTTCACTGACGGCGTAGCTCCATCTGGATTAGTGCCGGCTTCAAAACCGTTGCACTATCAACCGACGTACCAAGGAATTCCATGGACACCAATGGAATGGGCCCGGACCGTTCCCCAGACTACGATCCGTTGGACACCTACTCGCAGACGGTTATGCGTGTTGCCGAAATCGTCACCCCGCACGTTGCCGCCATCGAGGTGAGGAACGGGCGCGGCAGTAGGGTCTTGGTTGGCAGCGGCTCCGCCGTAGTGTTCACTCAAGACGGCTTTATGTTGACGAATGCCCACGTGGTTGCGGGTGCCAAGGGCGGTTCTGCCGCCTTCGCCGATGGTGAAGCCACGGAGATAGAGATCATCGGCGCTGATCTGTTGTCCGACCTGGCTGTCATCCGGGGCCTGTCGAACACACCGCCGCCGGCAGAACTCGGCGACGCGGAAACGCTGCGGGTGGGCCAGCTGGTGATTGCGGTGGGCAACCCCTTGGGGCTGGCCGGATCGGTCACCGCCGGGGTTGTCAGTGGGCTCGGACGCTCGATTCCCACCCGGACGGGTCGTGGCCGGCACGTGATCGAAGACGTGATTCAAACAGACGCAGCGCTCAATCCCGGCAATTCAGGCGGCGCCCTCGCCGACAGCCAAGGGCGCGTGGTCGGGATCAATACCGCCGTGGCCGGTACAGGCCTGGGGTTGGCGGTTCCCATCAACGCCACAACCCGCCGCATCATCTCCGCGCTCATGAGTGCAGGTCGGGTCCGGCGCGCTTTCCTCGGCTTGGTGAGCACACCGGTACGCCTTCCGGCGCATATGGCGCTTCGTTCGGGACAGCGGGATGCACTGAGAGTTGTTGAGGTCATTGCCGGCTCCCCCGCTGAGCGCGCCGGGATCAGGCCAGGCGATCTTGTGGTGGACGCCGGCCGACGTCATGTCTCCAGTGCTGAAAGCCTCCAGAAGCTGCTCTTCGCCGATGCCATCGGTGTTCCTTTTCCCCTGACCGTCCTGAGGTCCGGAGCCTTGGTGGATGTCATAGCCCTGCCCGAGGAAATGGCAGAAACGCTTTAGCGGCACACGCTGACCACAGCCGTAGCGAGCAGCGTGAGCCGCCCTATCCTGAAGACTGGCGCCTTCAGTAACCGCCGTTCCACACAGCCATTGCTGTCAGGACGAATCCGGTCACCGCGCCGATGACGGCAAGCCATCCGGCAACCAGCATCGTGACGTGCCTGGAGTGGTCCTGTGTCAGCCGTTCGCCGTGGGGGTGCGAGAGCACTATTGAATCCGCGGCGAGCAGGAAGACCACCAGTCCTACAAGAGCTACGCTCCAGGCAAAGAACTCCAGCCAATGCACCAATGGGCCAACCGGATTAAACATACTTCCGGTATACGCCCGCGTTACGGAAGCCACAAGGGCGCGGGCTCTTGCCTACCTCCGGCCATCGGCGGCACGCGCCAAAAGGCAGGGCTGGCTGAGACACTGGCCGGTGTAGATGGACGGCTGCCGGTCCTTCCACGGCATGGCCTGCTCCTACTCAGCGGCCACCTGCAGCAGGAGCTCCTCACCGCCCATCGGCGCCACCGGCACGCCTATCGGCAGCCCCTCGCGGCTCTCCCCCAACGGCAGGCTGACGTCTGGATGTCCAGACACATTGAAAGCCGCAGTAAACGGGGCGTAGTCGAAGAGCTTGCTGCTAGCGTCGGCGTGACCAGAAGGGCGTGTGCTGCCGATGCCCGCCGCCGCGGCAGGCGCGCTCACCGGGACATGCTGCTAACCGGCGTCGTAAGCGCGCTGCAGTTCGTCGATGTCGATTTTCTTCATCTGCAGCATCGCCTCCATGGCGCGCTGGGCCTTCTGCGGATCCGGTCCGCCGATCAGCCGCGGCAGCGCCGACGGAATGATTTGCCATGACAACCCGTACTTGTCCTTGAGCCAGCCGCACTGGCTCTCGGCCCCTCCGTCGGCGGTCAAGGCATCCCAGAGCCGGTCCACCTCCGCCTGGTCCTCACAGTCCACCTGCATCGACACCGCCTCATTGAAGGTGAACTGCGCTCCCCCGTTCAGCGCAGTGAAGCACTGACCGTCCAGCTCGAACTCGACGGTCAAGACCTGCCCTTCCGTGCCGGGTCCGCTCTCGCCATAGTGCGTGACGTCGAGGATATTCGAGTTTTTGAACAGCTGTACGTAGAACCTCGCCGCTTCTTCGGCTTCGCCGTCAAACCAGAGGCACGGTGTGATCTTCTGCATGATGGGTTCCTCCCCTGTGTTGGACGTACCAGACGTGTTAGGCGTACCAGAACCAGCCGACAGGCCTCCACGAATCGGGCACGTCGTGCCCGCTGAAGGATCCGCATCGGCTGCAGCTGTAACTTGCATTTGCCGGCACCCGCTGCCCGTCCGGAAGCAGGCGCAACGGAGTGAATTCCTCGACGATGAGATATTGGTCAGTGCCACAGTGCTGGCAATCGGGCGCATTCGGAGCGTCCGGACTGGGTCGGGCGGAACCCCCACCGGCAGTCAACGTCATGTCGGCCTCCCCCGGCTCAGCCAGCAGAGCCAGCCATAGCCAAGGCGGCGGCGCCAGTGCCTGGCGGATCGATAACCTGTAGTCGGCAGCCCTCCCCCTCCGGGGCCACATAACCGGGCAGGTGCTCGCTCGCGCTGCAGTTGTGCAGTTCCTCGAGTGCTGCAGCTTCAATGCGAGCGTGCTGCAGGTCGATGATGACGCCTAGGCCGGACGCCAACGTACTGGTGCGCCGGACCAGCGAATAAAGCGCCACAATGTTTCGGGTTGTCACATGTCCGCGCACTTCGATCTGGGCGGATTCCCGGTCAATGTCCACATGAACGACTACACGTAATTTGGGATCCATAGTCAGTCCCCTCAAGAGTTCCCCATGGCCGCTCCTTGACCGGTGACCATCATAAGAGGAGGTATGTGACATGGGCAACAAAGCACGTCATAATGTTTCGGGACGGACGAAACGCGGGCTGGATGCCCACGGGCGATGGCCCGCCCTGCCGGGGTGGCTGCCATGAGTGAGGCCGAATTAGAGGCGCAGTTAGTCGATAAGATGCAGGACGCGCTGCTCAACAGCGACGATCTGCAAGACTTCCTTGATCAGCTTGCCGAGCTTTCCGCGGCGGCCATTGACGACCGCGGAGACGTGGCCTGCAGCGTTCTTGTGCTGCGCGGCCCCCGGGACCGCACTGTTTCGCCCGGTCACAACCCGACGTCATGGGCGGAGTACCAACCCAAGTACGACGACGGCCCGGGGCTGAGCGCCTTGCGCACCGGAGCCGCCGTGCTTGTGCACGACGTCGGGAAGGAGAAGCGCTGGAACGAGTTGATGGCGGAGGCGGCATCGGCCGGGATCGGCTCCATCCTGGCGGTACCACTTCGTGTGGACGACGGCGGCTCGGGGGCGGTCGTGTCCTACTACCAGCGCCACGGCCACGGATTCTCTGAAGCGGTTCTTGCCACAGCATCCACCTCTGCGCGGATCGCGGCCAAGCCCCTGCTGCTCGCGGAACGGATAGACCGGATGGCTCAGCGGACGGCGCATTTGGTGGCGGCCTTGGAGTCCCGCACCACGATCAACCTCGCCGCTGGGATCGTCATGGGCCAGAACTCCTGCAGCCAAATGGAGGCCATGGAGATCCTGCGCCGTGCTTCAAACGCACGCAACGTCAAGCTTCGTGACGTAGCACAGGGCATCGTCGAACCACTGGCCGGCGCCGCCACCCGCTTTGAGGACTGACCGGCATCGCGCCGGCTTAGCGCACCAGGACAGCAATGCCGGTGGCCGCCGCGGCCCACAGCACGCTTGCGAACGTGCCCAGGATGAACCGCTCGGCAGCACCCGACTGGCCGAGCTCTGAATACCGGCCCAAGCCTTTCACTGCCAGGACAACAGCCAGGCCTTCCGGCCAGTCAGCCAACAAGGTCGAGGCAATGGCCGTCCGCTCGAGCACTCCGATCCAGGCACCACCGCGCAGAACCGGAGCCTCTTCCGGGTCGCTGTGGTTGTCCGGGTGTGAGGCATTAAATGACAACCGCAGGATAGTGACTGTGGCTGGGCCGCCACCGATCGCGGCCGCCGCGACGCCCAAGGCATAGGCGACCGGCCCCAGCCCGCCGGGACCCACCGCCGCGAACAGAGCGGCAACCCCCAAAAGAAGCAGCGAGAGGGCGCTGGCGGCGTACAGCCAGCGGTTTCCGGCTCCCTGGAACCGCTCAAAGTACATGGGTCCGGCGACGGCGGCGGCCACGCAGAGCACTACCAGTGCCACAGCGCTCATCGATCAGCTCCTTCCAGCAGTGCTTGTGCAGCCGATTGCCCCCGGCGGCACTCGTGCCAGAGTCCACTATGCAGCCTGCTTGAGACAGCTTGCTGTGTTATACCCAGCCTGTCGGCGATTTGCTGCTGGGTGAGTCCTTGATCACTGAGCTCCCCGGCTTCGCGGGCTTCCTTGCTGCGCTTCCGCGCCACGGATACCAGCAACTGCAGCACAGCCTCGGCATGCCCGGCTTCCGCTCGCGCACCGGAGACGGCGATGTTTCCCGGCGAAGTCTTGGCCGCGGTCACGGCCTCCCGCGCGCGCTCGAACGCCTCGCCGGAGCCGGCCCGCGTGGATTCCGGCAGCGGTTCATCAACCCTGCCGACGCCAATGCCAACGCTCCAGTTGGTGCTGACAGCCAGATCCAGTGCTAGGTCCCCCGCCACGGAAGCGTCCGCGATCACCGCCTGCATCTCATCCCCGGCGGTACGTTCAAAGCAACGAAGCAGCGGGCGGGCAGAATCATTGTTAAGGACATCAATCGCGTCCTGCACCAGGTCCTCGCGGCTTCGGGACCGGCGCTGGTCGACTGTCAGGACAAACATACAACCCTGCTTCCTTGTACTGAGTCCTACAAGTATGCAGGGTTGTGGCTGTAGTCGCAACCGTTGACCTGTTACTCCCCCGGCTCCTGGCTGGCGAGTCCCAACAGATTGTCTTCGGAGTCGCGGACGAAAGCCATCCATTCGTCCGTTCCGGCTGGTCCCAAAGCATCGTCGGCGTGCCGGAAGATGACGTGCGGCTCCTCCACCACCGGCGTTCCGCGCCCGCGCAGTTCCTCTACTTGCTCCCGGACCGAGTCCACCTGCAGGTACAACAGAGCCGCCGGCGCGCCAACCTCCAGCAGCAGCCGGACGCCGTCGAGCTGGAAGAACACGAGTCCCGGCGGATCGAAAACGCCGGCCGGCGGATAGCCCAACAGTTCGGTATAGAAAGCAGTCGCGCGCCCGAGGTCCTGCACGCCCAGGGCAACCTGTGCCAGCTTCATTCCGCCGCCTTCCGTCCGGTCGGCCCCTGGTTCCACTCGCCCGGGGCCCTTCAGCCGAATCGTACGCCCGCCTCCGCCCGATAGTGTGGAGTGGTGACTGAAACTTCCCCCCGGCTTCGCGCTGGCCTCCCGCTGGTTGCAGGGTCGCTGGCCCTGGATCTGGCAGCCATCGTCATTTTCGCTGCAGCCGGCCGAAACACGCATGAACACGGACTGGCCGCCGCGGGCATCCTCATCACCGCTGCCCCGTTCCTGATAGGCGCACTGATCGGCTGGGCCGCTCTGCGCGCCTGGCGCCGGCCGACCGCCCTCTGGCCCATCGGCGTCGCGGTCTGGCTGTCGGCAGTGGTCGTGGGGCTCGCGCTGCGCGGCCTCGCAGGCGGCGGGCTTGCGCTCTCATTCCAGATCGTGACGTTCTTGGTGCTCGGCGCACTGCTGTTGGGATGGCGCGCGCTGGCCGCGCTGTTCATCAAACTACGCTTCCGCCGACGGGTGCAATAACCTCGTGATAGGAAAGATCCCCTTCCAGCAGAAAGGCAGTGCAGTGGCTACAGCATTCGTTCTCATCCGGACCGACGCAACCCGGATACCGGAGTGCGCCCAGGAAATCTCAGAGCTCGAGGGCATCAGCGAGGTCTACTCGGTCACCGGCGAATGGGATTTGATCGCTGTGGCCCGGGTGGCCAAACACGACGAACTGGCCGACGTCATCGCCGACCGCCTCTCGAAGGTCAAGGGCGTGCAGGCCACCACCACGCACATCGCCTTCCGCGCCTATTCAAAACACGACTTGGATGCCGCCTTCTCGCTCGGCTTCGAGTAGGGCGCCCCACCCGCAGAAATGCCCCGGACGCCAGCTCATCTGGCGTCCGGGGCATTTCAGTTAACCGTTGTTGCCAGCCGAGCCTGCAGGAATCAGCGGGTGGCGTCGATCCAGCGCTGCAAGGCTCCGGCCGCGGCCCCGCTGTCGATGGCCTTGTTGGCGCGCTCCAGCCCGCCCGCCAGCCGTTCCAGCAGCGCTCCGTCCGCGGCTACGTCGTTGGCAACCAGGGCGGCCGCTGCATTGAGGACGACGGCGTCCCGCACCGGCCCTTTATCGCCGGCCAGGACCCGGCGCACCACATCGGCATTGGCGGCGGCGTTGCCGCCGCGTAGGTCGTCCAGAGTTGCTCGCGGGATGCCCAGGTCCAGGGGATCCAATTCGTGCTCCGTCACGGCACCGTTCCGGACCTCCCATACCGAGGAAGGACCCGTAGTGGTCAGTTCGTCCAGCCCGTCCCCGCCACGGAACACCAGGGCGCGGAGGCCGCGGGCAGCCAGCACGCCGGCAATCAATGGCGCCAGCCGGGCGTCGGCGACGCCGATCGCGGCCGCCGTCGGGTTTGCCGGATTAGTCATCGGCCCCATGAAGTTGAATGCCGTGGCCACTCCCAGTTCTCCGCGGACAGCGCCGGCGTAGCGCATCGACGGGTGGAAGACCTGGGCAAAGCAAAAAGTGATTCCCGCTTCGACGGCGGTCTGCGCCACCCGCTCCACCGGAAGGTCGAGGCGGACGCCCAGGGCTTCGATCACATCGGCTGAACCGGAGGAGGACGACGCCGCCCGATTCCCGTGCTTGACGATCCGCGCGCCGGCACCTGCGCAGACCAAGGCGGCCATGGAGGAGATGTTGACGGTGTTCTGCCGGTCGCCGCCGGTGCCGACGATGTCCAGTTTCTCGCCCGGAATCTCGATCGGCCGGGCATTGCCGACCATGGCCTCGACCAATCCAGTCAGCTCATCGACCGTCTCGCCCTTCGCGCGCAAGGCGACCAGGAAGCCCGCCATCTGCGCGTCGGTGGCCCCGCCGGACATGATGGCGTTCATCGCCCACTGCGTTTGAGCGGCCGTGAGATCCTGCCGCGAGATCAGGGCCGAAATCAATTCCGGCCAGGTGGGTGTGTTCTGAGCGTTCGGTTCCGTCGTCACTTCACTAGGTTATCTACGTTTCGTAGAAACTTCCGGATTGTTAACTTCCGCGCCGTTCCGCGGAATACTGCGGGTTGGGAACCGAAACGCCGCGCCGGGCGTTCGAATGCATTGGTGAACTGGGCGGATTTATAGACATAATGGCCTTGTGACAACTGCAACCCACGCCCCCAGTACCCCGGCGCATCCAACGCTGAACCGCCCCAATCTGGTTTCTGTCG